>NZ_JBBIAR010000170.1:0-633 GCF_054185165.1 Bradyrhizobium sp. UFLA05-109
GTCGCCGGCGCGCCGCCGAAGTCGATGAAGGCCACCGTGCCGACGCGGGTCGAGCATTCGATTCCTATTTTTCGTAGCCGACGTACCAGATGCCGATTACCTTGCCCGATGCGTCCTTGATCGGGTCATAACCGGTCACGTACGGTTTGCCGAGGATGTCGACTTCGCCGTAGAAAGCCTCACCTTTGTTGACATTCACTATCGCTTTTCCCTTAGGGTCCAGGATGGTCCCAAGCGCGCGGCCCTGTACGCTACCGGGCACGTTGGTGGATACGCGGACATAATCATCACCAGACTTTACGAAAAGCGTAGCCGTGCCGCCGGCCTCAGCCTTGACCTTGTCGACAATCGTGAAGTCGTTGTTCACCTTGGTTGAGCCAAAATACAGGCCCGGGGTCGTCTTGTCGGCTGTCTTATCGGTTCCCTCGGCCTTGGGCGCGCCCAATTTCGCCGTCTCGGCCTTCAATATCGTCATGGCCTTCGCGACTTTTGGGTCCGTTTGCGCGTTCCCGGGACTCGTCATGAGCGTGGACGTTGCGACGAAGCAACCAGCGGTCAGGAGACCAACAAGAAAGCTCTTGCGATTCATGTGAGTGGACTCCTCTATGAGAGACCTTATGAATATCACAGTCT
>NZ_JBBIAR010000171.1:0-631 GCF_054185165.1 Bradyrhizobium sp. UFLA05-109
GGAGAGCTTCCAAGGAACAGCACCACTCTGTGAAGACGGCGGCGAAGCGCCATGCCGAACAACGGCGACGTTCCCTCGGATCACCGGTGCAGTGCTGTTGCGGCGCTGCCCGGTTCGGAGACGGTTAGATGGAGGGCTTCGTGACCGCACCCTCGGGCATGACACCGTCGATGACGAACCGCCATAAGGCAATCAGGAGTTTGCGCGCGAGCGCGACCACCATGACCTTGCGAACGCGGCGGCCAGTCGAGCCGACGCGTTCACGGAACCAGACCACCTGCGCGGCCCCTGGCTGGTAGCGTTGCCAAAGCCAGGCCAATTCGACCATCACCGTTCTGAGCCGACGGTTGCCTGCTTTCCCGATACCCTGCTCACGATCGATGCCCCCGCTGCTATACGGCGTCGAGGTGAGCCCGGCATATGACCCGAGCGCCTTGCCATTAGCGAAGCGTCGGACAAAGGCCTCTCGCACCAGCACGGTTGCGCTTTGTACACCGATGCCACGCAGGCTGATGAGTTGCTGGATCATCTTACCGGCCTGGTCCGGAGCACGGGTTTTGGCAACGGCATCACGTTCAAGTTCCAACTCCGCAATTTGCGCAAGAACAAGTTCTAGCCTCGTAAGCAAACG
>NZ_JBBIAR010000172.1:0-590 GCF_054185165.1 Bradyrhizobium sp. UFLA05-109
CGCGCCGATGTTGATGCTGCCCGAGCCCGAGGTCGTATCGCCGTCGCGGTCGGTGATGGTGTCGGTCCGCGTCAGCGTGATCAGGTCAGCCGCCGACAGCGTCACCACGTCGTCCGGATTGGCCGCGTTGGGATGCTGCAGCGCGTGCACCTGGTCCAGCGTCACCACGCCGGCCGCGCTCACGCTCACCGTGAAGTCGATCACGCCCGCCGGATCCGCCGCGCCGCCGGCGCCGACCCGGCCCTCGACCACGTTGCCGTTGACGTACAGATAGACGTGCTGGCCGGTCGCAACGTCGATCAGCCCGGAATCGACCCCCGCCGACTTGACGCCGAGCGTGTAGGCCGACGCCGTCGTCCCCGCACCGTCCGCGCCATAGCTGCTGGTCACCGTGAAGTTGTCGGCGAAGTTCGCCGACGCGTTGATCGCCAGGTTGGTCTCGTCCACCACCAGCGCATCCGCCGGCGCCGTCGCCGTCACCGTGATCGACGGGCCGTCGTCAAGGATCGTCAGATGCGGACCGACATCGACGCTCGCGCTTGCGGTTTGGCCGACATTGTCCGTCACCGTCGCGACCAGCGTGATGAGGC
>NZ_JBBIAR010000173.1:0-588 GCF_054185165.1 Bradyrhizobium sp. UFLA05-109
CTCTGAACAGCGCACCGCGGCCGAAAAGCGCGCCTACATCCGTGATTGTCGGCCCGTCCGGGCCCTCCATCGCGGAAGGATGCCGGCTGATGGGATTGCGTGCTCGACCGATTGCGACGCCGTGCCGGCGCCGACCGATGACACCGCGATCGTCGAAGCGATTGTGGCGATTTGCGACGGGTTCGAATGCGACGGCTGACGGCGCGTGCGCGCTGCCTTGCGGCCGCGGGGAATGATCGTTAACCACAAAAATTCAAACGCTTCAGCACGAGCACGGTCTGCATCCAAGGATCCGCCGCTGACGTATCGCGACAACTAACAGCGATCACGACTAGCCGATCTTCCCCAATCGAGCGAAGGACATGACCGTTAATGGGCCCGACGAACTGTGGGTCGCCGACGCTGCCTACGTCGCGATCGGCTGCGTCTATGTCGCCGTCATTCTCGACGCTTGGCCGCGCCGGGTCGTCGGTTATGCGATCAGCTGCTCGATCGACGTGCGGCTGGCGATCGCAGCCCTTGCGGCCGCGGTCGAGCGACAACGCCCGCCGGCGGGATGCGGGCATCATTCGGATCGGGGCTCGCAAG
>NZ_JBBIAR010000174.1:0-580 GCF_054185165.1 Bradyrhizobium sp. UFLA05-109
GCGGCCGGGATCATGATCGGCGCGTGCGACACGGCCGCCGTGGCGGAGACCGCATTGAGCTTGCCGTCGGTGCCCTTCAGCGTCGACTTCTCGACATGGGTGGCGCTGCGGGAGCGCAGGTAATAGGTCGTCTTCAATCCGCGCCGCCAGGCGAGGCGATAGAGCGCATCGAGCTTCTTGCCGGAGGGATTGGCGATGTAGAGGTTGAGCGACTGCGACTGGTCGATCCATTTCTGCCGCCGTGCGGCAGCCTCGATCAGCCAGGCGCTGTCGATCTCGAAGGCCGTCGCGTAGAGCGCCTTCAGATCCTCCGGGACGCGATCGATCTGGCCGACGCTACCGTCGAAATATTTGAGGTCGGACACCATCACCTCGTCCCAAAGCCCCCTCGCCTTGAGGTCGCGGACCAGGAACTCGTTCGCGACCGTGAAGTCGCCGGACATGTTCGATTTGACGAACAGGTTCTGGTAGTTCGGCTCGATCGACTGCGACACGCCGCAGATGTTGGAAATCGTCGCTGTCGGCGCGATCGCCATGACGTTCGAATTGCGCATGCCGCCTGCCACTATCTTCTTGCGGA
>NZ_JBBIAR010000175.1:0-568 GCF_054185165.1 Bradyrhizobium sp. UFLA05-109
TCCGAGCCTTTATCGAGACCGTCCCGGCTCAACACATCGCTTGGGCCGGGGCGGCGCGTCAGTTCTTCACGGGCGACCACTTCTATCGCCAAGTGTGGATCGATGGTGGGCACGGCGCGCGAAGAGCGCCCCCACCCTACAGCACCTCACCCGACCCTCCGCAGCAACAGGCTGCTCCATCCCTCGATCCGCAAGTGCCGCACCGGCACGAGGCCGCGTGCGCGGTAGGCCGCAATCACCGCGGGTGCCTGAGGCGTCAGGAGGCCCGACAGGATGACGTGCGCCGTCGGCGCAAGGTGCCGCACCATGGGGCCCGCCAATTGCCGCAGGGGGTTGGCGAGGATGTTGGCCAGCACCAGGTCGAACGGTCCCCATTTGGCAAAATCGGGCGCGGCAAAGCCGGTGGCGCGGATCGCATGCACGAGGTGACCGGCCTCGTTCAGTGCTGCGTTCTCGCGGGCGACGCGCACCGAGGGCGGGTCGATGTCGCTCGCCAGCACCGGGCTATGCATGGCCTTGGCCGCCGCGATCGCCAGCACGCCGGTTCCGGTCCCGAGGTCGAGCACGC
>NZ_JBBIAR010000176.1:0-547 GCF_054185165.1 Bradyrhizobium sp. UFLA05-109
GCCCCCGCCGCGAGAACCGCACACCGCCCGGTCACCGGCCGGTCAAGATCACCTTCGGCGAGATGCGGGCGATGGGCATGCGCGGCGTTCTGATCTATTGCGCCGACTATCTTTGCAGCCACAACCTGGCTCTGGGCGCCGATCGCTGGCCCGACGAGCTGCGGCTATCCGACATTGAACCGCGCCTTCTTTGTGCTGCTACCGCGGGGCAGCGGTTCCGGCCGGATTTTAATTGGAACAGGCGGGTCGTGGCGGCGATTGGTTTTCGAAATACGGGACAACCCTGAAGTTCAGAGAGAACCAACCATGATTTCGAGCAGACTGCTGATTGCCGTGCTGGTGACTGTGGGGCTGGCGAGTGCGCCCTTTGCTGCGGAAGGGAAGAAGTACAAGCACGTCCTAACCCAGCCGACACCTGGAATGGCGACGACGCCACCCAGAACTACTTATGGGACAATGGGGACTTCTGCTGGAACTGTGACCGCTCCGTCAGTGGGATCGTACTATAAGCCTTCGGTAGGCGTGACGAACACGGTCCCCACTTGGA
>NZ_JBBIAR010000177.1:0-531 GCF_054185165.1 Bradyrhizobium sp. UFLA05-109
GATTCGTTTTTCAACGACCACCCTTTGGCACATTCGATGCCGGGAGCGGGCGTCGTCCACCACATCATTTTCGACGGGGTGAGCCAGTGGCAAGTCCGGGTATCGTCCGCTACGCCGCCGGAAGTGGAAGTTCACGGCGTTGGGCTACGTTAGAGACCGGCTTCTCGCTACCGCTGCAATTGGAGTATCACGCGGCGCCGCGACAGGAGTGAACGACCACTGATGGTCGGCCCGCCGGGCATTACAGGACAAACCCAAAGCCCCCGGTATATCGCTCCTATTGATTCGGCGTTTCGCCTCGACAACGCGAGGCCGACACGAGAGGCCTCAGCCGGCGCCAGCCCCGGGAGCTGAGGCCTTACGCTGAGAAAGGAACGACTAATCTCTTTGCCGAGTTTTCCCCGCCACCTGGGATGAGATTCCCGGGAAACTTCAGGTGACTTGCCCCAGCTCACTCATCCTGGAGCTGGGGTTTCTTTTGCCGGACGCCCTCGGGGCTACCAGCGTGGTAAGGTCCGCATATGGACGATG
>NZ_JBBIAR010000178.1:0-519 GCF_054185165.1 Bradyrhizobium sp. UFLA05-109
TTATCCAGCAGGTGGGGGCCTCGCTGCATTGGGTGTTCCTGGTATCGGCGTTGGTGTCGTTGCTGGCGCTGGCGGCGGCGATGCTGATCCCGGCGCGTTGTCGGCCGCAAGGCGAAGAGGAAGAGGCGGAGCAGGCGTAAAGGAAAAGGAAAGGGCGCGGCTGTTGCGCGCCCTGGGTAGCCGATGCGGCTTACTGCGCGTTGGAGGTGTCCTGGCTGGTGCCGGTCTGCGCCGCGTCACCATTATCGTCGCCGTTGTTCAGGCGGGTATAAACGATCTTCTGGGTGTCGTTTTCGCAGTGGCCGACCACCTGGCCGCCCGCTTGATCGGCCTGATCGTTAGGCACGATCTCCAGTTTGAAGCCGGACTCCGGAACGCCGTTATTGACGATTTTTTGCGAAATGTCCGCTTTCACGCTTTCACAAGAGGCCAGAGCCGCCAATGGGGCGCCGGCCAGCAAGACAGCGGTTAATATCAGCGTTTTCTTCATCACGTCATCCTTTTAGACAATGAACTTCC
>NZ_JBBIAR010000179.1:0-503 GCF_054185165.1 Bradyrhizobium sp. UFLA05-109
CGCTCCGGAGGCCTTGTCGGCGGACAGATCGGGTATCGCTGGCAAACCAATCAGTTCGTGTTCGGATTGGAAGCACAGGGCGATTGGGCTGACATCAAGAACACGCGCGTCAGCCTGTTCGATCCGACGATCTCGACCACGGGGAAAACCGACGGCATTGGCCTATTCACGGCCCAACTCGGCTGGGCGTGGAACGCCTCACTGCTCTATGTGAAGGGTGGCGCGGCCGTGACCCACAATCGTCTTGATGTCTTCGACAACATCACCGGGATCGGTTTCGACTCGGCAAGTCACACGCGCTGGGGCGGTGCCTTGGGTGTCGGCTGGGAGTATGGCTTCTCGCCGAACTGGTCGGTCGGTCTTGAATATGACCATCTCTGGATGGGGCATGACGACCGCACCTTCACAGGCGTGCTACTGCCCAGTGGGGCCACCCTCCTCGGCGATCGGGTTAGTCAGGACGTTGATATGGTCACAGTGCGCTTCAACTACCGCTTCGGCGG
>NZ_JBBIAR010000017.1:0-146282 GCF_054185165.1 Bradyrhizobium sp. UFLA05-109
GACAGCCAGGCCAGGCGCCGGAGCGGCGCGTCATCGTCCAGTACGACATCAACGACTACAAGGCCAAGACCGAGCTCACCGCCGACAAGCTGTTCACCTCGCTGACCGCGGCGCTGCGTTCCTATCAGCAGCTCGAGCGCATGGTGCAGACAAGGCGCGGGCTCGAGATCATCATCGACGCCGCCTCCACCCTCTACGACTTCAAGTCGATGCAGCGGCTCGCCGAGGGCGTGCTGACCCAGCTCGCCTCGCTGCTCAATGTCGACTGCGCCGGTATACTGGTGCTGCGCGACAATGGCGGAGCGGCAGGCGCGGAACTGTCTGTGCTGGCCGGCTCCGGCTGCTACAGCCGCTTCATCGGCACCACCACCTCGAAGGCGCTCGACCCCGATCTGCGCGCGCTCGTGGAGGCCGCCTTCCAGCGCCGCAAGAACGAGTTCGCCGACCACCGCAGCGTGATCTATTTGCGCACCGGCAGCGGCCGCGAGGTCGTGGTGCTCTTGCAGGCCGAGCGCGAGCTCTCGGAAACCGACCGCTCGCTGGTCGAGATCTTCTCAAGCCGGCTCTCGATCGCCTTCGACAACGTCATCCTCTATCAGCAGCTCCAGGACGCCAATACCCAGCTCGAGGACCGCGTCGCCCAGCGTACCCGTGCCCTGATGCAGGCCAACCGGCGCCTCTCCGCGCAGTGGCTGCGCTTGCAGCGCGCCAACGGCTTCAAGAACGAGATTCTCGGCACCGTCGCCCATGACTTGAAGAATCCGCTCGGCGTCATCCTCGGCCGCACCGAGATGCTGAAGGAGCTGATCACGACGGGCGCCTCGAGCGGCGGCGTCATCGCCCAGGTCGATCACATTCGCGACGCCACCAAGCGCCTGACCACGATGGTCGATCACCTGATCTCGGACGCGATGGCCGACGCTTTCGACATCACGATCCGCCGCGAGCCGGTCGACGTCGCATCCCTGGTCCAGGAGGTCGCCGAGGCCAACCAGCCGCTCGCCGTCAACAAGCAGCAAACCATCAGCGTCACCGCGCCTGCAAACATCGTCACCATGTGCGACACCGATCGCATCCGCGAGGCGATCGACAATTTGATCAGCAATGCGATCAAATACAGTCCGATCGGCGGCAAGATCGGCGTGACCGTCACGCATGAGGGCAACGACACCGTCATTCGTGTCAACGACGAGGGCGCGGGCCTGTCGCCGGAGGATCTGGGTCGCCTTTTCGGCCGATTCCAGCGGCTTTCCGCAAAACCGACCGCGGGCGAGAGCTCGACAGGCCTTGGGCTTTCCATCGTCAAGCGTATTATCGACATGCATGGCGGCGAGGTGACCGCCGCCAGCGGCGGCCCCGGCAAGGGCTCGATCTTCACTATCACGCTACCCGCGACCGAATTGCCATAGTTTGAGTGCCAGGATCTGAATGACATGACCCAGAGCCAGCACATCATGATCGTCGACGACGAGGCCCCGGCCCGGGAAATGGTCGGCGATTACCTCAAGATGCACGGCTTCACCGTGACGCTGTGTGACGGTGGCAAGAGCTTGCGCACGGCGATCCAGGGCGGCATGCCCGATCTGGTCGTGCTCGATCTCAACATGCCCGAGGAAGATGGCCTGTCGATCATCCGCGACCTCAAGAGCCGCATCAACGTTCCGGTGATCATGCTCACGGCGACCGCGAGCCCGATCGACCGCGTCGTAGGGCTCGAGCTCGGCGCCGACGATTATGTCGCCAAGCCCTGCGAGCTGCGCGAGCTGATGGCTCGCATCCGCTCGGTGCTGCGGCGGAGCACGCCGGTGAAGGCGGTGGCGACGGAAACGGCGGCGGCAAAATCCGACAAGGATCAGCTCGTGCGCTTCGGCACCAAATGGCTCGACCTCGAGGCGCAGGCGCTGCGCGACGACGAAGGCAACGAGCATCCGCTGACCGCATCCGAATTCGGGCTGCTCAAGGTGTTCGCAGCCAATCCGAAGCGTGTGCTGTCGCGCGAGCGTCTCCTCGAGCTCGCCAATGCGCGCGACGCCGAGGCCTTCGACCGCGCCGTCGATCTGCGCATCATGCGCATCCGCCGCAAGATCGAGCCCGATCCGACCAAGCCCGCCGTGATCCGCACGATCAGAGGCGGCGGCTATCTGTTCTCGCCGTCGGGCGAGAAGGCGTAGCGTCGATCAAGGATCGCGATGCCCTCCTGGCGAAAGCCAGGACGACATCGAGATTAGAGCGGCGGCGAACGCGGAAATGAAAGATTCGTTCCTGCCTCCGCAAGGTCCGCAGCCCCGTAAATCCCGTACATTGAATTAATTGATTTTTTTACTCCGAATATTTCGTCGCAAGCCTCGCGACGAAACAATTTGGCGGCGCACGAAACCATTTTCCGCTTGTCGCGCAGACGTCCCGAAACGCTGGCTCTTTAACACTTTGATCCAAGGAAACGCCGCTCGGTTGCGGCGCTACGGGGAGCCAGTCATGCAGAATGTCGTCGCCATCAACGCCCAGGCCAGCGAGGGCATCATTGCCGCTCAGGCGACATCGGACGAAATGCTTCTGGAAAGCATTGCCGACGGCAACCGGACGGCCATGCACATCCTGTACTGCCGTCACAATGTGCGGGTGTACCGCTTCATCCTGCGCATCGTGCGCGACGCCACCACTGCCGAAGACCTCGTGAGCCAGGTCTTCCTGGACGTGTGGCGGACCGCCAGCCAATTCCAGGGCCGCTCGCAAGTCTCGACCTGGCTGCTCTCGATCGCCCGCTTCAAGGCGCTGACCGCAATGCGCCAGCGCCGCTTCGAGGACATCGACCAGGAAGACGTGCGCCAGATCCCGGACGAGCACGACACGCCGGAGACGGCGCTCGACCGCAACGACACCAGCGCGATCCTGCGCGCCTGCGTGGCAAAACTGTCGCCGGCGCACCGCGAGATCATCAATCTCGTCTACTACCACGAGAAATCGGTGGAGGAGGTCGGCCAGATCATCGGCATCCCCCAGAGCACGGTGAAGACCCGGATGTTCTACGCCCGTAAGCAACTGGCCGATTTGCTGAAAGTTGCCGGCGTCGACCGCTTCGCCGCCTAAAGATTTGTGATTTCAAAGGGATGGGACCGCATCTGCGGCCCTGTCCCGGGACACGAAAGCGTTACCGCCGACGAAACAATTGAAACGAACCACAACATCAGGCGGAAAAACTTCCCCCGTATAAAGCTCCATACGGTTTGCTTAAACCTCCCAAGGACCTCCAACGACCCGGACGGTGTGCCCGCCTCCGGGTCGTTTTATATTTGGGGGTGGTCACGAGGCGCTGGTGCGACGCGCTTGAGTGAGGTGCGTACCGTTCTCTCATTCCCTCCCCCCCTTGCGGGGAGGGCAGGCAGGGGGGTGCAACGAACTCCGACCTCGCCCGGGGCTACCCCCTCCCTAACCCTCCCCCACAAGGGGGAGCGAACGCAGCGGAGCAGACGGCGACGGCTGCCCGTCACGAATGCGTGACGCTCTGTAACGACGTGCGGCTTCGTCCCGAATAGCCTCGTGACCCCATCCACGAGTGCCCCGATGCTCGACCTGATCTTTGCTGTCCTTGCCGGCGTCCTCACCATCGCCGCGCCCTGCACGCTGCCGGTGCTGCCGATCCTGCTCGGGGCATCCATCGGCCGCGCGGGACGCCTGCGGCCGGCGATGATTGCGCTGGGCTTCGTCATCTCGTTTTCCGCAACTGCGCTACTGCTCGGCGCGATCACGCACCTGTTCGACTTCGACCCGAACGTGCTGCGTTCGGCTGCGGCCATTCTGCTGCTTGGCTTCGGCCTGCTGATGCTGTGGCCGGCGCCGTTCGAGTGGCTGTCGATCCGGCTTCATGGCTGGCTTGATTTGGGCACATCGCAGAACGCGCAGCGCGAGGGCGCGCTTGGCGGGCTGGTGCTCGGCACCACGCTCGGCCTCGTCTGGACGCCCTGCGCAGGGCCCGTGCTCGGCTCGATCCTCACCCTGGTGGCAACCTCGAAGAACCTGGCCTGGGCCGGCACGCTTCTGATCGCCTATGCTATCGGCGCGGCGCTGCCGATGCTTGCGATTGCCTATGGCGGACAGGCCGTGACCACGCGCGTGGCCAGCATCGCGCGCATCTCGCCGCGTCTGCAGCAGGCCTTTGGCGTCGTCGTGATTGCCTTCGCGCTCGCCGCCTACTTCCAATACGACACGCTGATCGTGGCGTGGCTCACCGGGTTCTATCCCACCGGCCAGATCGGCCTGTGATCACCCCACATCTCACCGGAGGACGTTTCCATGACTCTCAAACTGCTCGCCGTCTCCGCCGCACTGATCGGCCTCGCTGTGACCGGCGCCGTCATTCCCGGCATCTGCGACGAGGCCGCGCCCGCGGCGTCGATCAAGGTCGCGGCCGCCAGCCAGGACACCGCACCGGACTTCACCGGCATCAGCAACTGGTTCAACTCGAAGCCGCTGAGCCTCGCCGACCTCCGCGGCAAGGTGGTGCTGGTGGATTTCTGGACCTATGGCTGCGTCAACTGCGTCAACACATTGCCGCATGTCACCGAGCTCTACGCCAAGTACAGGGACAAGGGCCTGGTCGTGGTCGGCGTGCACACGCCGGAATTTCCGTTCGAGCGCTCTGCTTCCAACGTGCAAGCCGCGCTGAAGCGTCACGGCATCAGCTATCCGGTGGCGCAGGACAACGACTCCCGGACCTGGAATGCCTACCGCAACCAGTATTGGCCGGCGCAATACATCATCGACCAGAGCGGCAAGATCGTCTTCCAGCACGAAGGCGAAGGCAGTTATGATACGATCGACCGCACGGTCGCTCGCCTGCTCAATGCCAATAGCTGATCCCGCGCGGACATCACGAGGCCGGCTCGCATGCCGCTGTTGTTGCTTGACTCCACGGACCCGTCCGTGGAGTTTCGTGCCGACGGAATCGACCGCCCGAAATGGACGACGCCACCACCAGCGACGACATCCGCCTTCGTGAAGGCTCCTCAATTGCGCAGCGGCTGGTGATCGCCGGCTTCGCGGCAATCGTTTCGCTTTGCTTCACGCCAGGCTTGTTTGCGCACGATGTCCTGGAACTGGTCATCTCCGTGCTCGCGCTGCTCCTCGGAGCGGCGTTCATCGGCGGCGTCATGCTTGCACCGGCGGTGGTGTGGATCATCACGCCGAATGAAATCCTGATCGGTCAGCAGCGCCCGTTCGGACGGCTTCGCACCAGGATCGTCGCGAAAGACGAAATCTCGCAACTACAGGTCCAGGGACAGGTCCAGGCGCGCAAGGCGTCCACGACGCGCTTCCATCTGGCCTTCACGCTTGCGTCGGGGGAGCGCCTGACGTCCCCACCCATCTCCGACGTCACGCATGTCCGCGACACCGTTGCCCGGATCGCCGCGCAGTTCGGCGTTCCCAATGTCGAGCCACCGGTCAATCCGCTCGATGCCGCCAATCCCGAGATGCATCTCGGCGAGCCCGTCGAGCCGTTCTCCAACAGGGACATCAGGATCGTTGCATTGATCGTCGCCGGACTGTCCGCCGTTCCCTACGCCTACAAGCTCTGGCGCGGTCTGTCGCCCGGCCTGGTCGACATCCTGCTGCTGCCGATCGGCGCGGTCGCCGCGTTCGCCGTTCACAGATATGCCAATCTCGTGACGGGCGCCTTCTGGATCATCCGGCAGGGCGATGTTCGCGTTGAACGCTTGTCGGGCGACGGTAGCTTGCGCGCGGACCATATCGAGGGACGCGACGTCGAGGCGATCACGGTCGAGCGCCGCGGTCGATCCGAGGACGAGCACTGCATCGTCGCGATCAGATTGCGGTCCGGACAAAGGTTTCGCAGCCCCCGCATCGGCTCGCGGCCAGAGGCACGCGCCGTGGGCACCGAGATCGTCCGGCGGCTCGGAATAGGGCCTGAGAACAACCGGATCTAGCAGTCCTCGCCGCGCGGACACGGCTTTTCGCGCCATACCCCCTGTTCGTGGCATTGAGGCATGTCAAAAAACCAAAACATCCTAGTGACATACCAGCCGGGCGCGCCATTAACTTGCCATGAAGCTGCCCCTGAGTTTTGATGGTTCCGAATGATTTGCAATGTGGCAGCGGGGAGAGCTTGAAATGACGGATTTTCGTCGCCTGACAGGGATGTTGATCACCGCGCTCGGCCTGATCCTCCCCACCTCCTACGCCTGCGCCCAGCAGCCCGACCGCGGCGATGAGCCAGGCCTGATCGCGGACGACAGCTACGAGCTCGATCCGGAATGGCAGAAGCAGGTCGTCTATTACCGCACGACCGAAGCGCCGGGCACCATCATCATCTCGACCTCGGAGCGTCACCTCTATCTGGTGCAGCCCGGCGGGCGCGCGATCCGCTACGGCATCGGCGTCGGCCGCGACGGTTTCCAGTGGCAGGGACTGGTGAACATCACCAACAAGAAGGAGTGGCCGGACTGGACGCCGCCGCCGGAGATGATCCAGCGCCAGCCCTATCTGCCGCGCTTCATGGCCGGCGGTCCCGGCAATCCGCTCGGCGCCCGCGCCATGTATCTCGGCACCACCGTTTACCGCATCCATGGCACCAACCGCCCTGATACGATCGGCACCAAGGTGTCTTCAGGCTGCTTCCGTCTCGTCAACAATGACGTCGCCGATCTCTACGATCGCGTCCCGGTCGGGACCAAGGTGGTGATCCGGCAGAAGCCCGAACTCTAAGGGTCATCGTTTGAGCATGATTTTTCGGAAAGCCGCTTCGGACTTTTCCGGATCATGCTCTCCGCCTTCGTCCAAACTCCTTTTCCCGATTATTTCGAGAGAGACAAATCATGCGCACTTTTCGAGGCGGCCTGCTGATCGGGCTCGCGGTCGCTGTCCTGGTCGGCGCTTTGGCCGTTGTCTATGAGATGTACGACACCCGCACGCTGAAGCGCACGGTCCGGCGTGGCGAAGTGTTCTGCGGCGTCAACAAGGGCCTGCCGGGCTTCTCGATCCCCGACGACAAGGGCAACTGGACTGGCTTCGACGTCGATTTTTGCCGCGCGGTGGCGGCGGCCATCTTCAACGATCCGAGCAAGGCCAAGTTCATTCCGCTCGACGCCAGCGAGCGCTTCAAGGAATTGCAGAGCCGAAAGGTCGACATCCTCTCGCGCAACTCGACCTGGAGCATGGCGCGTGAGCTCGACTACGACCTCTATTTCCCGGCAGTCGCCTACTACGATGGCGAAGGATTCATGCTGCCCCGCTCGCGCAACAAGGAGACCGCGCTGGACCTCAACGGCAGCAAGGTCTGCGTGCAGTCGGGCACCACGACGCTGCTCAACCTCGCGGACTATTTCCGCGCCAAC
This sequence comes from Bradyrhizobium sp. UFLA05-109, assembly GCF_054185165.1. Taxonomy (NCBI): domain Bacteria; kingdom Pseudomonadati; phylum Pseudomonadota; class Alphaproteobacteria; order Hyphomicrobiales; family Nitrobacteraceae; genus Bradyrhizobium; species Bradyrhizobium sp. UFLA05-109. The sequence goes on from NZ_JBBIAR010000017.1 coordinate 7,350, forward strand.
AACATGAAGTATGAAGAGGTGAAGTTCGACAAGCTCGAGGACGTCGTCAAGGCCTATGACACCGGCAAGTGCGACACGCTGACCGCCGACGTCTCCCAGCTCTACGCGTTGCGGCTCAACCTTTCCAAGCCCGGCGACCACATGATCCTCCCGGACATGATCTCCAAGGAGCCGCTCGCACCCGTCGTGCGCCAGCGCGACGACGACTGGATGATGATCGTGAAGTGGACGCTCTACGCCATGATCAACGCCGAGGAGTTAGGGGTCACCTCGGAGAACATCGACGAGGCCCTGAAGTCGAAGAAGCCCGAAGTGATGCGCCTCGTCGGCACCGAAGGCAATTACGGCGAGCAGCTTGGGCTGACCAAGGACTGGGCCGTGCGCATCATCCGCCACGTCGGCAATTACGGCGAGATGTACGAGCGCAATATCGGCGAGAAATCCAAGCTGAAAATCCCGCGCGGCATGAACCAGCTCTGGAACGCGGGTGGCGTGCAGTACGCACCGCCGATGCGGTAGTAGATTTCAAGCGCAGCCACGCTCTCAATCGTCATGCCCGGGCTTGTCCCGGGCATCCACGTCTTTGGGCACGGCATACGCGGATGCGCGTGGATGGCCGGGACGAGCCCGGCCATGACGAATGGCGTCACAAGTGCCACTCTCTCCCGTCATCCTGATGAGCGCGGAACGCGCGTCTCGAAGGATGAAGTCCGAGATGCGAGAGCCAGGCTCTCATGGTTCTCTAGGCGATGCGCAGCATCGTCCGGGAGACGGCGCTGCGCTTCGCCTCACTCAATACGCCTCAATACCCCCTTGCCCTTGCCAGCTGCTCGGCGTGGTAATTGGCATCGCCGAACAATTCCTCGCAGACGCGGGCGCGCTTCATGAAGAAGCCGATGTCGAACTGGTCGGTCATGCCCATGCCGCCATGCATCTGCACGCCTTCCTGAACCGCACGGGTCGCAGTAGTGCCGGCGCGCGCTTTCGCGACCGAGACGGCTGACGCGGCCTTGGCGGCATCGGCATCGAGCGCCTGCATCGCCTTCATGACGGCGGCGCGGGTGATCTCGATGTCAACATAGAGCTCGGCGGCACGGTGCTGAAGCGCCTGGAATTCGCCGATCAGCTTGCCGAACTGCTTGCGCTGCTTGAGGTACTCGACGGTGCGGCCGAACACCTCTTCGCTCAGGCCCACCATTTCGGAGGCGACCGCGCCGCGGCCGATATCGAGCACGCCGTCGAGCAGCTCGGCGCCCCGATCGAACTCGCCGAGCACGCTGTCGGCATTGACCTCGACATTATTGAACTCGATACGCGCCGCATTGTGTGCATCGACCATGATGGTACGCTCGATGGCAACGCCCTTGGCCGCAGGGTTGACCAGGAATAGCGTCAAGCCCTCGCGTTCACCGGCGGAGCCCGCCGTGCGCGCCGCAACGATGAACAAGTCGGCGACATGGCCGTCGACGACCAGCGCCTTGGCGCCGGAAAGCTTGAAACCGTTGCCGGCGCGGACGGCTTGCAGATTGGTCTGGAGCGGCCGGTGCTTGGCGCCCTCGTCGATCGCGAGGCTGGCGAGCAGCGAGCCGTTCGAGATCTTCGGCAAGTAGTCCGATTTCTGCGCGGCATTGCCGCCACGCGTGAGCGCGGACGCGGCGACCACGCTTGTCGCCAGGAACGGCGACGGCATCAGCGTGCGACCGATCTCCTCCATGACGATTCCGGCTTCGACGCAGCCGAGGCCGCTGCCGCCGAACTCTTCCGGCACGAGGAGGCCGGCAAAGCCCATCTCGGCGAAGGAGTGCCACAGCTCCTTGGAGAAGCCGGTCGGATCCTTTGAGTCGCGCAGGTGCCGCAGATGCGACACCGGCGCCTTGTCGCTGATCAGCCCGCGCGCAGAGTCGCGGAGCATCGATTGTTCTTCGGTGAGGACGAGGGCCATGATTCAAATCTCTAACGTCTGGTGAAATGCATGTTTGTTGTTCGTGTCATTCCGGGCGATGCGCAGCATCGAACCCGGAATCTCGAGGTTCCACAATGCGCAATTGCGCATTGGGGTTCGCGCTCTCGCGCGCCCCGGAACGACGGAACGCCTCACGCCCCCGGCAGATCGAGGATGCGTTTTGCGACGATGCCGAGCATGACCTCGGACGTACCGCCCTCGATCGAGTTGGCCTTGGTGCGCAGCCAGGCGCGCGGGCGGGCGCCTTGCCTGGAACGCTCGCTCTCCCATTCCAGCGCGTCGACGCCGCCGGCCGACATCAGGATCTCGTAGCGGCGCTTGTTGAGCTCGGTACCGTAATATTTCATTGCGGATGAGAACGCCGGATGCGCCTGTCCCGCCTTGGCGAGGTCGACCGCGCGCTCGGCGCAGGCTGCGAGCGCCGCTTCATCGACATCGAAGCTCGCGATCTGGCCGCGCAGCATCGCATCGTCGAGCTTGCCCTGCGCATCGGCGCCGACGGAATCGGCAGCGATCTGACCGAGCGGGCGGCCGACGCCGCGCTCGCCCATGCCCGAGATCATCGCGCGCTCGTGCTGCAGCAGATATTTTGCGACGTCCCAGCCGCGATTGACGGTGCCAACCACGTGAGACTTCGGCACGCGGACATTGTCGAAGAAGGTCTCGCAGAACGGCGAATAGCCGGAGATCAGAAGGATCGGCTTGGTCGAGACACCCTTCGAGGTCATGTCGAACAGGATGAAGCTGATGCCGTCGTGCTTCTTCGCCACCGGATCGGTCCGCACCAGGCAGAAGATCCAGTCGGCATAGTTCGCATAGGACGTCCAGATCTTCTGGCCGGTGATGACGAAATCGTCGCCGTCGCTCTCCGCGCGGGTCTGTAGCGAAGCGAGATCGGAGCCGGCATTGGGCTCGGAGTAGCCCTGGCACCAGCGGATCAGGCCCGCCGCGATCTTCGGCAGATGCTCCTTCTTCTGCGCTTCGTTGCCGTATTTGAGCAGCGCCGGCCCGAGCATCCAGATGCCGAAGCTCGACAGCGGCGGACGTGCGCCGATTTTTGCCATCTCGCTGCGCAGCACCTTGTGCTCGGCAGGCGACAGGCCGCCACCGCCATATTCCTTCGGCCAATCCGGAACGGTCCAGCCCTTGTCGCGCATACGCTCGAACCAGACCCGCTGCGGCTCGGACGAAAATCTCGCATTGCGCCCGCCCCAGAACACGTCGGCGTCGGAGGCCGCTGGCTTGCGCATTTCGGGTGGGCAGTTGGCTTCCAGCCAGGCGCGCGTCTCGTTGCGAAATGTTTCGAGCTCGGTTGATTCGAAATCCGGCGCTTTTGAGTCGGTCATGGGTCGCTTCCGTCCATCAAGGTCAGCTTGTTGCTATGACTCTGGGCCATCGCACCGCGGAATTCAACCTATTCCGTATGCTCCACCTACTCACACTGTTCTTCGTCAGGCTATAGTCGTCAGCACGGCAAGGCTTGAAAACACAGAGGAAACGACAATGCGCCTGAAGCTACTTTCGCCTGGCGAAATGAGCGATGACCAGCGGCAGACCTATGACGAGTCGGTTGCCGGAAAACGCGGTAAGCCACCGGCACCGATGATGGCCTGGCTCAACAGCCCGGAGATGGCGCGCCACGCCACGCGGCTCGGCGAGGTCCTGCGCTTCAACACGGTATTTCCCGCAAAGCTCTCGGAGATCGCAATTCTCGTGACGGCGCGGCATTGGACCTCGCATTACGAATGGTACGCTCACAAGCGCCTGGCGCTTCAGGGCGGGATGGAGCCGGAGATTATCGACGCGATCCGCGACCGCCGTACGCCGGAGTTCGACGATCCCAGAGGGAAGATGATCTACGACGTCGCGAAGTCGCTGCACGAGGGCCATGGCGTCGAAAAGGGGCTCTACGACGAGGCCGTCGCGCTGCTCGGCGAGCGCGGAGTCGTCGAGGTAATCGGGCTGTGCGGCTACTACACGCTGGTGTCGATGACGCTGAACAGCTTTGAATTCGATCTGCCGGAGGGGGCCGTGTCGGAGCTGAGCTGAAGCGCGATGAGATTGGGAAGATTCGTCATCGCGCTTTAGGTTGTTGTTTGAGCATGATCTCTGCGCAAACGCGTTCCGCGTTTGTCGCGACGGAAACCGCTAGGCACTTTTCCGGATCATGCTGGTTGCCGATCCGGAAACGCTGAGTTTCAGTATAGGCCAGTTCCCCTGTTCCGCAGCAGTCCCTATGTGGTGTGGAGTAACGGAGCAGCAGCATGTCACCAAATCCCGCCGTCAACGCAGGCACCCGCATCGGCCATGTTCACCTGAAGGTCGCCGATCTCGATCGCGCGCTCGGCTTCTATTGCGGCGTGCTGGGTTTTGAGCTGATGCAGCGAATGGGCTCCGGCGCGGCCTTCATCTCGGCGGGCGGCTATCATCATCACATCGGCCTCAACACCTGGGAGAGCAAGGGCGGCTCGCCGCCACCGCCGGGCACGACCGGGCTCTATCATACTGCGATCCTCTATCCGACGCGGCCGGCGCTTGCAGATGCGCTGCATCGCGTGCTCTCCGCTGGCATTGCACTCGACGGCGCGAGCGACCATGGCGTGTCCGAGGCGCTCTATTTGCGCGATCCCGACGAGAACGGCGTCGAGCTCTATTGGGACCGGCCGCGGGAGCAGTGGCCGCTCACGCCGGACGGCAAGCTTGCGATGTTCACGAAGCGGCTGGATCTGGAAGATTTGCTGAACCAGCGGGAGACGTGACTTCGTAGGGTGGGCAAAGCGGAGCGTGCCCACCACTTCTGTCGCAATCGTGAAGAGATGGTGGGCACGGCGCTCCGCGCCTTTGCCCACCCTACGATTCCGACCCCGCGGGAAGAACTCAGCAGAACTACGTCAAATCGCATCCGGAAACTCGCCCATCGCGGCTTCCAGCCGCGCCTTGCGACGGCGCGCCCAGGAGGCGAATGAGAGGACGGCAAGGCCCAGCAGCACCGGCGGGAACACCACCATGTTCACCGCGGACCAGCCGTAATTCGCGAGCAACTGCCCCGAGGAGAACGAGCCGATCGCCATCATGCCGAAGACGAGGAAATCGTTGAACGCCTGCACCTTGTTGCGTTCGTTCGGGCGGTGCGTCTCCAGCACCAGCGCGGAGGCGCCGATGAAGGAGAAATTCCACCCCACCCCGAGCACGATCAGCGTCGCCCAGAAGTGCATCGCGGTGATGCCGGAGAGGCCGATCGCCGCGGCGCCCGCCTCCAGCAAGAGGCCGGTGGCGACGATCTTCGGCGCGCCGAAGCGTGCGATCAAGGCGCCGGTGAAGAAGCTCGGGCCGTACATGGCGACAATGTGCCATTGAATGCCGAAATTGGAATCGCTGACGCTGAGGCCGCAGAGCTTCATGGCGAGCGGCGCCGAGGTCATCACCAGGTTCATCATGGGATAGGCGATCACGCCGCACAGCGCCGCCGCGATGAAGCGCGGCTGCCGCACGATGCGCAGCAGCGGCCGCCCGCCGTGCAGGTCGGCCGCGGCCGGCTTCGGCATGTCAACGCCGGCAACGATGCCCATCGCGATCAGCGCTACCGCCGCCTGCACCACGAAACTGAAAGCGAACAGATAAGGCGGCCAGACGTCCATGGTCCATTGCACGAGCTGCGGACCGAGCACGCCGGCGAACACGCCGCCCGCCATCACCAATGACACCGCCTTGGGCCGGTAGGCGGTGCTGGCGCCGTCGGCGGCGGCGAAGCGATAGGATTGCGCGACCGAGCCATAGAGGCCGCCGAGGAAGGTCGCGACGCAAAACAGCGCGAACGAGCCGTTGAGGATCGCAAACGAGCCGACGAGGCCGGTGAGCGTGCCGCAGGCGGTGCCGATGATGAAGGCCATGCGGCGGCCGAAGCGTCGCGAGATCGCGCCGGTCGGCAACGTGCCGGCGGCAAGGCCGAGCACATACATCGACAGCGGTACGGTCGCCAGCGACATGTCGGGCGCGAGCGTCGCGCCGACGATCGAGCCGGTGGCGAAGATCACGGCCGAATTGGCGCCGGTCAGCGCCTGCGCCGCCGCAAGGCGCAGCACATTGGCACGCACGCGAACGTCGTCGGCAATCTCGTCGGCTGAAGTCACGTCCAACATCGGCATTTCCGCCCGGCAGCGCTGGTTTGATTCCCGGCACTATGGCGGGGCGCGCCGGAGCGGACAACCGGCGCAAACGGGCGCGGGCCATGCCGAGGGCGCAATTGGACAGCACCTAACAGGCCGCGCTATCAAAGCCTTGCGCTCGATCAAGTCAGACTTTGCAAGTTCGCTTTGGAGTTCGGATCATGCCCGTTGACGACAGGCCCACGTTGACCGCGCCGGACGATGATCCCTATCTCTGGCTGGAAGACATCGAAGGCGGGCGAGCGCTCGATTTCGTCGAGCGGCAGAATCGCCTGACACTGGACAAGTTCGGCGGCCCAGCCTTCGCGCGCGACAGCGATATTCTGGCTGCGATCTACGACCGGCCGGACAATATTCCCTTCGTCAGGCGTCGCGGGGCTCATCTCTACAATCTCTGGAAGGATGCGGCGAACCCGCGCGGCCTATGGCGGCGGACAACCCTCGCGGAATTTCGCAAAGCCGTGCCCGCCTGGGAGACCTTGCTCGACATCGACCAGCTCGCCGCCAACGAGGGCAAGGACTGGCTTCTAAACTGGATCACATCGAGCCCAGGACATCAGCGCGTCATCCTGAGCCTGTCGCGCGGCGGCAGCGATGCCGTCACCTTGCGCGAGTTCGACATCGAGACGAAGAGCTTTGTCGCTGATGGTTTTGTGCTGCCGGAGGCCAAGAGCAGCGCCGACTGGCTCGATGCCGATACGCTCCTGCTCTCCAGCGCCTATGGCGCGGACATGGCGACGACGTCCGGCTACGCCAAAACAATCCGGCTGTGGCAGCGCGGCCAACAGGTCGAGCAGGCACAGGTGATCTTCGAGACCACCGCCGACCGCATGCGGGTCTATTGCGGCGTCGACGACACCGGACCGGCGTCGCGCGCCTGGATCGTCGATCAGGTCGACTTCTTCAATTTCGCAATCTGGCTTCGCGATGCAGCCGGCGTGCTCACGCAGCTCGATCTGCCGACTGGCGTGCGGATGCAGGCGCATGGCGACTGGTTCGCCATGAAGCTGCGGCGGCCTTGGACCGTTGCAGGACGAGAGTACGCGGCGGACAGCGTGCTCGGCATCTCGCTCTCGGCATTTCTCGCAGGCCACCGCGACTTCACCGTCCTGTTCGAGCCCGGCCCGCGGCGTGCGTTGCAAGGCCTGTTCTGGACCGCGGGCAAGCTGGTGCTTCCGATCCTCGACGAGTTGCGGCCGGTCCACGAGATCTGCACGCCCTCGCCCAACGGCTGGAGTCGCAAGACGCTGCGCGGACTTCCGGACATCGGCGTGGTCGACGTCTGGCGCCTTGACCACCATGAGTCCGGAAGCAATGGCGACCTGCTCGCCAATATTCAGGATCCGCTTACTCCGCCATCCCTGATGATGAGCGAGAGTGGCATCGCCAGCCCCATCGTGCTGAAGCAGGCGCCGAAAACGTTCATTGCCGACGGTCTCGTGGTCACACAGCACGAGGCGATCTCCATCGACGGCGAGCGCATCCCCTACGTGCAGACAGGGCCCGCCGGTGAGACCGGCGATGCGCCGGTCTATATGAGCGCCTATGGCGGCTTCGCTCATTCGGTGAAGCCGTACTACAATCCGGCGCTCGGCAGGCTGTGGCTGGAGCGCGGCGGCACTACGGTGCAGGCGAATTTGCGCGGCGGCGGCGAGTTCGGCACGCGCTGGCACGATGCCGGACGGCTGGCCGGCAAGCGGCTGTCACATGATGATTTCGCGGCGGTCGCCGCCGATCTCGTGCGACGTGGCGTCACGCGGGCTAAGCGCATCGCGGCGCAGGGCGGCTCGAACGGCGGTATCCTCATCACCAACATGCTGACGCGCTATCCCGAGCGATTCGGCGCGTTGTTCTGCACGATCCCGCTGGTCGACATGCGCCGCTACACCAAGCTGCTGGCGGGCGCGAGCTGGATAGCGGAATATGGCGACCCAGATAAGCCTGAGGAGTGGGAGTGGCTGAAGACTTATTCGGCCTATCATGCCGCAAAGCCCGGCCAGCCCTATCCGCCGATCCTGATCGCGACGACGCGGCGGGACGATCGCGTCCATCCCGGACATGCGCGCAAGATGGCCGCAAAGCTCCAGGCCATGGGCTACGAGGCTTTTTTCTATGAGCCGGCCGCGGGCGGCCATGGCTACGGCAAGGACAACAAGGAGCGCGCCGGCTTCCAGGTGCTCGGCTTTGAATTCCTGAAGAGCCGGATCGGCTGGCACGACAACGAGGCGTAGCCGCCTCGCAGCTCAGGCCTTCGCGAACACCAGCGTGAGATTGTTGGCGGGCATGTCGATGAGATCGACGAGGCGCAGGCCCGCGTGCTGTGCGAGCTTCTCGACGTCGCCGAGATCGCGCACGCCCCATTCCGCGTTGCCTTCGCGCAAGGAGGTGTCGAACACCGCGTTGCTGAGCGCGGTGTGCTTGCCGCCGCGCTTGAAGGGACCGTAGAGGACCAGCGTGCCGCCAGGCCGCAAATAGCGGCCGGCACCGGCGAACAAGCCCTCGGCCACGTTCCATGGCGCGATGTGGATGACATTGGCGCAGAACACCGCCGCGAGATCCTTCGGACCTTCCTTGGGACCTTCGCCGCCCTTCATCTCCGGGCACCAGTCCGGATCGGACAGATCAACCCGCAACGGCGGGCGGATGTTTGGCAGGCCGGAGTAGACCCGCCAGGCTTCGATGCTCTTCAGATGCCGCTGATTGAGGTCGCTCGGCCACCAGACGAGATCGGGCGCATGGCGGGCGAAGTGGACCACGTGCTGGCCGGTTCCGCTGCCGACCTCGACCACATCGCCTTGGCGGCCGGCGAGATGTTTCTCCAGCGCTGCCCAGATCGGCTCGTGATTGCGATGGAACGCCGGTGCATCGAGCCGCCCGTCGGGCTCAACCCGCCCGCCGTCCTTGCCAAATTCGACGACATATTCAGCCACTTGAGGCCTCCGGGAAAACGACAACGAGATAAAAACGTCACTGGACGCCAAGACGCCCCAAAATCACTGGCTCTGTCAGAGCCTAAACTGCCGAACAAATAGTCTCTTCGGTTGCAATGCGGAAGACATTAACTCCAATTTGCGACCTGCATAGTCGCGATTGTCAGGCGAGGCCCTTTGTGCTTTGAGCACTATAATTCGCGAATGCAAACATCGACATAATGCCTCGGACCGATGCCTTGACCGCCTTTCCCCGGAAGCCCGCTCTGGTCTTCATCCTGGCCGCCCTCGCCGCGGTTGTCGCAGGGCCCGCGCGCGCCCAATCCGCAAGCGCCGAGGGACAAAAGCTCGCCTTCGACCGCGGCAAGGGCAATTGCCTGACCTGCCACGTGATCAGGGGCGGCGACCTGCCCGGCACGATCGGCCCGGAGCTGAAGGACATCAAGGCAAAATACCCCGACCGCAACGAGCTCTTCGCGATCCTGTTCGACGAGACCAAGCGCAACCCGCAGACCATGATGCCGCCGTTCGGACGGAACCGGATTTTGACCGAACAGGAGATCAACGCGATCGTTGATTTCCTCCAGACCCTGTAGCGGCGCCGATACCTTAAGGGATCGCTGAGGCGATCGACCAGGAGACCACGATGAGTGCAGCGACCGGCCTTCTCGCGACGCGGCGCCTGATCCTGCAGGGCGCGGCCTCCGTTGCGCTGATCGGCCTCGGCAATCTGCCGTTTGCGAGCGCGCCAGCGCGCGGCGCGGCCAACGACAAATATCCGGAAGAGGCGTTCAAGCAGAAGAGCGAGGCCGACGCGATCAAGGCACTCTATGGCAAGACCGCCGAGCCGTCCGACAAGATCAAGCTCGACGCGCCCGAGATCGCCGAGAACGGCGGCGTCGTGCCGATCTCCGTGACGACCACGCTCGAGAAGGTAACCTCGATCTCGTTCTTCGTCGCGGAGAACCCGAACGCGCTGGCGGCAAGCTACAAGATTCCGGACGGCACGATCCCGAGCGTCGCCAATCGACTGAAGATGGCGAAGACCACCAACGTGGTCGCGATCGTCGAGGCCGATGGCAAACTCTTCAGCGCGACCAAAGAGGTCAAGGTCACCGTCGGCGGCTGCGGCGGATAGGAGGACAAGTCCGATGGCATCAAGCATACGCGTGCGCGCAACATCCAACGGCGACACCACCGAGGTGCAGGCGCTGATCCAGCACCCCATGGATTCCGGCTTCGTCAAGGACACCAAGGGCGAGCTGATCCCGGCGCATTTCATCCAGGAACTGAAATTCGAATATAACGGCAAGGACGTCTTCGTCGCCGATTGGGGCCCGGCCGTCTCCAAGGATCCCTACGTCAAGTTCAGCTTCAAGGGGGCGAAGAAAGGCGACGATCTCAAGATCTCCTGGACCGACAACAAGGGTGCATCGGATACGACCACCGCGAAGATCTCGTGATGAAGATGCGCTCGGCAATCTGGCTCGGCTCCGCGCTCGTCGCGCTCGCGGCGCTCGGCTTCACCGCACAGCGCGTGATCGCGGCCGACAAGATCGATCCCGCAACAGAGGCCAAGGCGTTCCAGCACTTCTTCTTCCAGAAATTTCCGAACGTGAAGCACGAGGATTTCGTCAACGGTCCTTATTCCATGAACGAGGACATGAAGCGGCAGTGGCAGGAGAAGGAGGAGTTCCCGCCCTACGAGTTCGCGCTGGACGCCGGCAAGGAGATGTTTGCGACCCCGTTCAAGAACGGCAAGACCTACGCCGACTGCTTCCCGAACGGCGGCATCGGCATCCGCCAGAACTATCCTTACTTCGACGAGAAGGAAGGCAAGGTCGTCACGCTCGAGCTCGCGCTCAACCGCTGCCGCGAGGCCAATGGCGAGGCGCCCTACTCCTACGTCAAGGACGAGATGGCCTCGCTGACCGCTTACATGGCGTTTACCTCACGCGGCAAGCCGATGGACATCAAGATCCCGGACGATCCGCGCGCGATCGAGGCCTACGAGAACGGCAAGCGCTATTTCTACACGCGGCGCGGGCAGATGAACTTCTCCTGTGCGAGCTGCCATGTGCAGAGCCCGGGCGAGCGCATCCGCGCGGAAGTGCTGGCGCCGGCGCTCGGCATCATGAACGCTCTGCCGATCTACCGCAGCGAATGGAGCGGCATGGGCACGACCACCCGCCGCCTCATGACCTGCAACAGCCAGACCCGCGCGGTTCCGCTGGAACCGCAATCGGACGAGTACCGCGACGTCGAATATTACCTGTCCTATGTCGCCAATGGCTTGCCGATTTCCGGGCCGGGAGCACGGCCATGAGCACGACGATGATCGGAATGCGATCCCTGGCGCTCGTGTTGCTGCTGGCGGCTGCTACTGCGCCCGCGCGGGCGGCAACCGAAGCCGACTACAAAGCAGCCTATGCCGCGGCGGACGCAGCGAGCAAGGAGGCCGCTGGTTTGCGTAATCAGTGGACCACGACCATCTCGACGCTCGCGGCCGCGAAGAAGGCCGGCGACAGCGGCGATTTCGACCGTGCGGTTGCTGCCGCCAAGGAGGCCGAAGCGCTGGCGAAGGCCTCGATCTTCCAAGCGACGTCGGAAAAAGACGCCTGGAAGGCGATGGAAATCCGCTAGACTGGCTTCTAGTGGAACCTTCCGACGATCTTCCTCTTCTCAAGGGCGCGGAGAATTTGAGATGGCCATCCGCCGCCGCGATGTCCTGAGAGCCGCAGGTGCTGCCGTCGTCACGGCCGGGCTGCCGCGGCTTTCGCGCGGCGCCGACACCACCAGCATCTACGACCTCGAACGCTTCGGCAATGCGCGCATCCTGCACATCACCGATACGCATGCGCAGCTCAACCCGGTCTATTTCCGCGAGCCCAGCGTCAATATCGGCATCGGCGAGATGGCTGGACGGCCCCCGCACCTGGTCGGGCGCGCCTTCCTCGAGCGTTTCGGCATCCGGTCCGACAGCGCGGACGCCTATGCATTCACCTGCTTCGAGTTCGAGAAGTCCGCGGCCCGCTTCGGCAGGCTCGGCGGCTTTGCGCATCTGAAGACGCTGATCGACCGCTTGCGCAACGACGTCGGCGAGCAGCATTCACTGCTTCTCGACGGCGGCGACCTCTGGCAGGGCACCGGCCTTGCCAACACCATGCAGGGCCGCGACATGGTCGAGGTGGCGAATCTGCTCGGCATCGAGGCGATGACCGGCCACTGGGAGTTCACCTATGGCGAGCAGGCGCTGCGCGACAATCTCGAGCGCTTCAAGGGCGAGTTTCTGGCGCAAAACGTCTTCCTGACCGAGGAAGCCGCCTTCAACGATGCGCGCGCCTTCGACAAGGCGACGGGGCGCGTGTTCAAGCCATCGACCATCAAGGAGCTCGGCGGCTATCGCGTTGCGATCATCGGCCAGGCCTTCCCCTACGTGCCGATCGCGCATCCCAAGCGCTTCACGCCGGACTGGACCTTTGGCATCCGCGAGGAGGAGCTGCAGAAGCTCGTCGACGGCTTGCGCGGCAATGACAAGGTCGATGCCGTGATCCTGCTGTCGCATAACGGCATGGACGTCGATCTGAAGCTTGCGAGCCGCGTCACCGGTATCGACGTCATCCTCGGCGGCCACACCCATGACGCCGTCCCGCAACCGGTGGCGGTGAAGAATGCGAGCGGCACGACGCTCGTCAGCAATGCCGGCTCGAATGGCAAGTTTCTCGCCGTGCTCGATCTCCAGCTCGCCAAGGGCAAGGTCAGCGATATCAGATATCATCTGCTGCCGGTCTATTCCGAGCTCTTGAAGCCGGATCCCGCGATGGCCGAGCTGATCGGCAAGGTGCGGGCGCCGCACGTCACCGACTGGTCGGAGAAGCTCGCAACGCCCGACCGCCTGCTCTATCGCCGCGGCAATTTTTCCGGCCCCATGGATGAGCTCATCTGCTCGGCACTGCGCCACGAACTCGATGCCGAGATCGCACTGTCGCCGGGTTTTCGCTGGGGTGTCACCGCGCTCGCCGGCCAGCCGCTCACGCTCGAGGATGTGCTGGCGGAGACCGCGATCTCCTATCCCGAGACCTATGTGCAGGAAATGACCGGCGACCAAATCAGGGACGTGCTGGAGGACATCTGTGACAACCTCTTCAACGCCGATCCCTACCACCAGCAGGGCGGCGACATGGTGCGCGCCGGCGGGCTCAATTACATCTGCACGCCGACCGCCGCGATCGGCAGCCGCATCTCCGCGCTGACGCTCGATAGCGGCAAGCCGGTTGAGGCGCACCGGCGCTACAAGGTCGCGGGCTGGGCGTCGGTCAACGCCCAGCAAGGCGCGCCTGTCTGGGACGTGGTCACAAAATATCTGCGCGCGGGGAGGATGCCCGAGAACAAGGGCTCCGGCGTCGCGCTGAGGGGCGTCGAGGACAATCCGGGAATTGCAGGACAAGGATGACGCGTTCGCCAAATCGTCGCGCCATGCTGTTGGCGCTGGTCGCATGGGCTCTGGCGCTGCCAGCCTTTGCGCAGCAGGTGCCGTTGCAGGACAAGCCGTTTGCCGAGCACAAGATCGTGCTCCAGCTCTCCGACGGCGATACCAAGAAGCAGGCGCTGGTGCTCAGCGTCGCCAACAATCTCCTGAAAGCCTATGACCCAGACAAGGTCGCGATCGAGGTGGTGGCGTTCGGTCCGGGCATCGATCTCCTGCTGAGCGCCAATGACCATCGCAAGCAGGTCGAAAGCCTGATCGCCCAGGGCGTCCGCTTCGACATCTGCCTCAACACCGTCGACACGATCGAGCGCGAGACCGGCCGGCGGCCGGATTTCATCGCCTCCGCAACGCCCGTGCAGGTCGGGGTCGGCCAGATCCTGTTCCTGACCGAAAATGGCTACACGCTGGTGCGGCCGTAACGGCGCTCTCGTCATTCGGTGGCGGTCCGCAGGACCGAACCCGGAATCCATCCCTTCACTGGGTCTGCGGACAAATGGATTCCGGGCTGCGCATCGCCCCGGAATGACCGGAGAGATCCGTGGCCTCCATCCTCCCATTCGCAACAATAATCTTCTAAATTTACCTCACCACGCAGTAAAATACTTCTCTTTTAGCTCACCTCCGTAGTATGATTTTGGATCATCCGACGCGGGGTCCGCCATGATCTTTCGCCAAATGTTCGACAGCGTTTCGGGGACCTACAGCTATCTGCTGGCCAGCCGCGCCGGCGGCGAGGCGCTGATTCTCGATCCCGTGCTGGAGAAGGTCGATCGCTACTGCCAATTGCTGCGCGAACTCGACCTCAAGCTGGTTAAGGCCGTCGACACCCACCTGCATGCCGACCACGTCACCGGGCTCGGTGAGCTGCGCGACCGTACCCACTGCATGACCATCATGGGCGACCAGAGCAAGGCCGACGTCGTGGCGATGCGGGTCTCCGACGGCGACAAGGTGACGATCGAGGGCATGTCGCTCGACGTGATGTACACGCCCGGCCACACCGATGACTCCTATTCTTATCTCATGGGCGACCGCGTCTTCACCGGCGACACGCTGCTCATCCGCGGCACCGGCCGCACCGACTTCCAGAACGGTTCTTCGCGCGCACAGTACGAGTCGATCTTCAATCGCCTGTTGAAGTTGCCGGAGGAGACACTGGTCTTCCCCGCACACGACTACAAGGGCGACACGGTCTCCACCATCGGCGAGGAGAAGCGCTACAATCCCCGCCTTCAGGTGCGCTCGGTCGACGAATATATCGAGCTGATGGCCAATCTGAAGCTACCCAATCCGAAGATGATGGATGTGGCGGTGCCGGCCAACATGCATGTCGGCCTGCATCAGGAGGAATTGGAGAAGGAGGGCCGCGCGCTGAGCGCTGTCGACGCGATGCGCGCCCTTGGCCGGCCGGATATCCTGCTGGTCGATCTGCGCGAGAGCAATGAGCGCGCCAAGCACGGCATGCTCGAGGGCGCGCTGCATGCGCCCTATCCGTCGATCGAGGAGAGCATGAAGCCTGGCGGCATGCTGCGCGAGGTGGCGGCCGCCACGGGCCGCCGCGTCCTGTTCTTCTGCGCCTTCGGCGAGCGCTCGGCGATGGCGGTGGCCGCCGCGAAGAAGGCCGGGCTCGCCAACACCGCGCATATCGCCGGCGGCATCGACGCCTGGAAGAAGGCGGGGGGGCCAGTGGTACGGGTGTGATTGCATTCGCACCCTGCTTGCGCCTCGCCCGTTGAGAGAGGTCAAGAAAATCAGTCCCAATCCGGCTAACATGCACTGACGCATCACCATCCGGAGAAGGTCATGGCCAAGGCCGGCAACAAGTACCCGCCGCCGAAGAAGGCGGACGACACCAAGAAAAAGCCGCAGCCGCCGGCCGACACCGACGGCGACTACGACTACGAAGACGGCGACATCGCCACGCCCAAACGCGACCCCTACGGCACGGATGACGAGCCGTTGTGAGGGGATTGGGCTGCCCGTGTCTTGATGGCACGCTCCCTCCGCCGGCGTCCTGGCTTTCGCCTGGACGACTGGGGGAACGCATTGTGCCCGCACTACCTGCCATGCGCGGGCGTTCATGGACAAATAACCGCCTCGCCCGATAGTTTGCGGGCCTCTTCGGAAGTGAAACGGAACTGCGATGGCCGATGTTCTCGCCGCACCGCAACAGGGGAAGGCCGACAGCGCGCTGCGCACGCTGACGGGGATCTCGATCGCACATTGGGTCAGTCATTTCCACCTGCTGGTCCTGCCGATGCTATTTCCGTTCCTCAAAACCCAGCTCGGCGTCGGCTATATCGAGCTTGGCTTTGCGCTGACCGTGTCTGCGGTTGTGTCCGGCCTGACCCAGGCGCCGACCGGCTATCTCGTCGACCATTTTGGTGCGCGAAAGATTCTGCTGATCGGGCTGGTGATCGGCGGGCTATCGCTGGTGCTGCTCGGCCTGCACTTGAGCTACGCCTCGCTGATCACTTGCGCGGTGCTGCTCGGGCTTGCCAACAGCGTCTATCATCCTGCCGATTACGCGATCCTCGCCGAGCACATGGACGAGGCGCGGATGGGCCGCGCCTTCTCGGTTCACACCTTTGCCGGCTATCTCGGCGGCGCGGTGGCACCGGCGATCGTCGCCGCGCTCGTCACGGTCTCGGGCGGCGTCGGCGCGCTGATCGCATCGGGCGCGATCGGCGTGCTCTGCGCGCTGCTGCTGATCGTGATGAACATTCCCGACGCCGGCGCGCACAGGAAGAAGCCGGGAAACGAAGCCGCACCCAAACAGGCGGTCATCACGCCGGCACTGATCATGCTGACCCTGCTATTCATGCTGCTCAGCCTGTCGGTTGCCGGCATCAACAATTTCGGCGTGGTGGCGCTGATGAGTGGCTATGCCGCGTCCTACTCCGCCGCCAACGTCGCGCTGACGGCATTTTTGGGAGCAAGCGCCGTCGGCGTGCTCGCGGGTGGCTTTCTCGCCGACCGCACCGAACGCCACGGCCAGCTCGCCGCAGCCTGCTTTGCCGCGAACGCTGCGATCGTGCTTTTGATTGCGCTCGTCGCACTGCCTGGCCTGGTGTTAACGGCTGCGATGACACTCGCCGGCTTCCTTTCCGGCGTGATCGCGCCTTCGCGCGACATGCTGGTGCGCAATGCGGCACCTGCGGGCGCTGCGGGGCGCGCCTTCGGCATCGTCTCCACCGGCTTCAACCTCGGCGGCATCATCAGCCCGCTGCTGTTCGGCTGGATCATGGACCAGAACGCGCCGCACTGGGTGTTCGGTGCGTCGGTGGTGTTCATGGTGGCCACGGTGTTCTTGTCACTGCTGACCGAGCGGCGGGAGCAGGCGGGCCGATAACTCAATGCAGATTGGCCAGCGGCACATCAACATTCTCAGTGTCGTCCCCGGGCGCGCGCAGCGCGAGCCCGGGACCCATAACCACAGAATTGAGTTTGGCGAAGATCGGTAACTACGATCTCGCGCCACAACCACTCGCGACGAGCGCAAGCGCTCGCGCGGGGCTCCCGGACCTGCGCTGCGCTTGTCCGGGACGACAGCTCAAATCTTGGGTTCGAACCAACTACGTCGGCGACACCACGCCCTTCAACGCGCCGGCTTGCGTGCCGGCCCCACGCGTCAGCCGCGCCTTTTCCGTGTTCGGCCACAGCAGCAGCAGGCCGAGCACGCCGGAGCCGATCATGACCCCCGCGTTGATGGTGAAGCCGGTCAGGTAGCCGTCGACCATTGAGCCGGCGCGCTGGATCACGCTGCCCATTACCGCCGGGGCGATGATGCCGGCGAGCGTGTAAAGCGCGCCGTAGATCGCGATGACAGCACCGCGCTGCGAAGCAGGAGTGAACTCGCTGAGCATCGGCGGGCAGACCACGTAGATCGCCCCGCACAGGCCCGAGCCGACCACGAGCAGCGCGATCTGCAGGCCAGCGCCCTGCACATGCGACATCGTTGCCAGGATCAGGCCACCGAGCACCAGCGGCACCGAGCCGAGAACGCCGCGCGCGACGCGCGTGGTCGCACCGCGCGCCATCATCACCTGCGAGATCCACCCAGTGATGATAACCACGGTGGCGCCGACCACCCAGGGAAGGATGGATATCCAGCCCGCGTCCGACTGCGAGAAGCCGAGCCCCTTGACGATGAAGGACGTGAACCAGGTAAGCCCGAGCGACAGCGCCCAATAGGCGCCGAAGGTCGCCGCAACGCAGCCAATGAAGGTGCGCGAGGTGAGAAGGTGGAGATAGGGTATCTTCGGCTCGGTAGCCGCCAGGAGCTGCGTGTCCTCCAGCGGGCCCTCCTTGCCAAGCGCGAGCCAGGCCGCGACCCAGATCAGGCCGACGACGCCGAGCGCACCGAAGGCGTAGTGCCAGGAGTGGTTGACGATGATCCAGTTCAACGCCGGCACTGCGAGGATGACGCCGAACGCCGAGCCCTGCGTCAGGACCGCGGTCGGCAGTGTGCGCTTCTCGTCAGGGAACCACTTGTAGAGGGAGTGCATCGCCACAGAAGCCGCAGGCCCTTCGCCGGCGCCGAGCACGACGCGGCAGATCAGCAGCGTGGTGAAGCTGACGGTCCCGACCATCGGAAATTGCGCCAGTGCCCAGATCACCGCGAGCGTCAGCAGCACCCAGCGCGTGGGCACCTTGTTGACGATGAAGCCGACCACGATGGCCGAGATCGAGAACAGGACGAAGAAGGAAGAGCCGAGCAGGCCGAACTGCTCCGGCTCGAGCTTCAGGTCGGTCATGATCGGCACGCCAGCGAGACCTACGACAATCTTGTCGGCGAAATTCACCACCATGAGGAGAAACAGGAGAAAGGTGACGGTCCAGGCGCCCTTCGGCGTTTCCATAGCTGTCGTGCTGCCCGCCGTCTTGGACGTTCCCTGAGCGCTCATATTTCTCCCCGTCTCGCCGTTTTTCGGCACTTTTGATTTGGCCGTCTTGCGAGCTAACAACGGCTTGAACGGCAACGCAACCCCGGCATTTCCGCATCAACTGTGCTACGCAACATCCCAGTTAATTCCGTGCGGCGCCATTCATCGTGCTCAACATCAAGAACCTGTCCAAAAGCTTCTCCTCGGCCGGCGAGCCGGTCCATGTGTTGCGCGGCGTCGATCTCGACGTGCGCCCCGGCGAGCGCGTCGCGCTGACCGGCGAATCCGGCAGCGGCAAGAGCACACTGCTGCACCTGATCGCGGGGCTGGATGGCGCCGACGGCGGCACGATCATGCTCGAAAGCACCGATGTGACGGCGCTGCCGGATGCAGGGCGGGCAGCGCTGCGGCGCGACCGGCTCGGGCTCGTCTTCCAGCAGTTCAACCTGATCCCGAGCCTGTCGGTCGAGGACAATCTCGCCTTCCAGGCGCGGATCGCCGGCCGACACGATGGTGCCTGGCACGGTGAGCTGATCGAGCGGCTCGGCCTCGGCAAGCTGTTGAGACGCTACCCCGAGCAGCTCTCCGGCGGCCAGCAGCAGCGGGTCGCCATCGGCCGCGCGCTCGCGATCAAGCCGTCACTGCTGCTCGCGGACGAGCCGACCGGCAATCTCGATGAAGTGACCGCCGACGACGTGCTCGCCCTGACGCGGGATCTCGTGGCGCGCACAGGCTGCGGCTTTCTGATGGTGACCCACAGCCTGCATCTGGCCGGCACGCTCGACCGCCACGTCACGCTGCATGCGGGGCGGATCACATGAGACACGCGCTCTGGATCCTGGCGGTGCTGCTCAGCCATTGGCGGCGACATCCGATGCAGCTTGCGACGCTCCTGATCGGCCTGATCGCGGCGACCGCGTTGTGGAGCGGCGTGCAGGCCATCAACCAGCAGGCGCGCAACGCCTATGACCGCGCGGCGGCGACCTTTGGCGGCGTGCGCACGCCGATGCTGGTTGCCCCTGATACCGCGACGTTCTCGCAGGACCTGTTCGTTGCGCTTAGCCGCGCCGGTTGGCCGGTCTCGCCGGTCGTGGAGGGTCGCGTCCAGATCAACGGACACTCGTTCCGCCTGCTCGGCATCGAGCCGGTGACACTGCCGGCCGAAGTCGGCAACGCGCCGCGGCTCGGCGCGTCCGATTTGCGCGCCTTCGTCGCCCCACCCGGCCAGACGCTGGTGGCGCCAGAGACGCTCGCCGATCTCGACGCGATGGAGGGCGCGGCGCCACTGATCAGCAGCGGCGCAAAGCTGCCGCCCCTGCACGCCCAGCAGCAGCTCGTGCCCGACGTCCTGGTCGTCAATATCGGCGTCGCGCAGCGGCTGCTCGGCAAGCAAGGTCAGCTCTCGCGACTTCTGATCGGCAAGGCCAGAGGCACACCGGCACCACTCGCGAGCGTCGTCGGTGACAGATTGCAGCTGATCGAGCCGAGCGCGGAGACCGAGCTCGAACGCCTCACCGACAGCTTTCATCTCAACCTCACCGCCTTTGGCCTGTTGTCGTTCTTCGTCGGGCTCTTCATCGTCAATTCGGCCGTCGGCCTCGCGTTCGAGCAGCGGCTGCCGATGCTGCGCACGCTGCGGGCCTGCGGAGCCTCGGCACGGATGCTCAACACCGTGCTGGTCATCGAGCTGGTGGTGCTGGCGTTAGCGGCAGGGCTCGTCGGACTCGCCTGCGGCTATGTCATTGCGGCGGCACTGCTCCCGGACGTCGCAGCCTCGCTGCGCGGGCTCTATGGCGCGCAGATCCCGGGCCAGCTATCGCTGCGCGGCGAATGGTGGCTCGCCGGCGTCGGCATCAGCATCATCGGCGCGCTGATCGCGGCAGCAACGAGCCTGATCAAGGCGATGCGTCTGCCATTGCTCGCGACCGCGCAGCCGCAGGCCTGGCAGCAGGCGCAGCGGCGCTGGCTGATCCTGCAAGGCGCAGCGGCCCTCGCCGTGTTTGCGGTCGCGCTGCTGTTGTTGCGCTATGGCGATTCGCTGATCGCCGGCTTCGGCGTGCTTGCCGCGCTGATGCTCGGCGCGGCCCTGATCCTTCCCGCGCTGCTCGAGATCATCCTGCTCGTCGGCCAGCGCCGGGCGAAGGGGCCGCTTGCGCTGTGGTTCTGGGCCGACAGCCGGCAGCAGCTCTCAGGCCTGTCGCTGGCGCTGATGGCGCTGCTGCTTGCGCTTGCCGTCAATGTCGGCGTCTCCACCATGGTGGAGACCTTCAGCCGCACCTTCATTACCTGGCTGAACGGGCGGCTCGCCGCCGACGTCTACATCAGCGCGCCCGACAATGCGAAGGCGGTCGCGATCCGGAGCTGGCTGCGCGAACGCAGCGAGGTGCAGGCCGTCCTGAGCGGCGGGCGTGCGGAGACGCAACTCGAGGGACAGCCCGTGGAGCTGCTCGGCCTGCCCGACCACGCGCTCTATCGCGAGCGCTGGCCGCTGCTCGAAGCCGCGCCACGCGCCTGGGCGCAGCTTGTGCCGGGTGATGCCGCCTTCGTCAGCGAGCAATTGAGCCGGCGGTTGAAGCTGCGCGTCGGCGACGTCATCGAGATTCCCGCGCCGGGCGGCAGCTGGGTGCTCGATATCGCCGGCATCTATGCCGATTACGGCAACCCCAAGGGACAGATCGCCGTAAACGTCGCGGCGTTGATCCGGCACTTTCCGCAAACGCCGCAGACGCGGATCGGACTCATCGTTCCCCGCGACAAGATTCCCGGCCTGATCGCGGCGCTGCAGAAGCAGTTTGCCCTTGACGACCGCAGCGTCGCCGACCAGGCAACGGTGAAGGCGGAATCGATCCGCATCTTCAACCGCACTTTTGCGGTGACCGGAGCGCTGAACGCCTTCACTCTCGGCGTCGCCGGGATCGCGCTTCTGACCAGCCTGCTGACACTTGCCAACTCCCGCCTGCCGCAGCTTGCGCCGCTCTGGGCGATCGGCCTCACGCGATCGCGCCTTGCCGCGATCGAACTGACCAAGACGCTCGCGGTTGCGCTGTTCACGGCGCTGCTGGCGTTGCCGCTGGGACTCATCGTGGCCTGGTGCCTGATCGCGATCGTCAACGTGAAAGCGTTCGGCTGGCGCCTGCCGTTCCACGTGTTTCCGCTGCAACTGGTGGAGCTGGTCGCAGTGGCACTGGTCGCTTCGCTGCTCGCCGCATTGTTGCCGGTGGCGCGGCTCGCGCGGATGCAGCCGGCAAATCTCGTGAAGGTGTTCGCCAATGAGCGCTGACCAAGTATCGCGGCGCGCATTTGCCGGCGGCCTCGCCGCGCTGGCGCTGTCGCGCCGCGCGGTGGCGCAAGGTTACGCGGGCCTCGGCGAGACCGCGGACGGCTTTGCACAGGTGGTGCCTGGAAAAGTGTTTTCCTTCCCCGCCGACCACGGGCCGCATCCGGACTTCCGCATCGAGTGGTGGTACCTCACGGCTAATCTGGTCGACGCCAGTGGCGCGGCTTGCGGCCTGCAATGGACGCTGTTTCGCCAGGCCACCGAGGCCGGGCCGCAGCGCGAGGGCTGGGCCAATCAGCAGCTCTGGATGGGACATGCCGCGGTGACCCGCGCCGACACCCACCGCTTCAACGAGCTGTTCGCCCGCGGCGGCGTCGGGCAAGCAGGCGTGGACACAAAGCCTTTCGCGGCCTGGATCGACGACTGGGAGATGAAGGGCGCCGAAGGCACCGATGATCGCATGCTGTCGCCGCTCGCGTTGAAGGCGTCGGGCATCGATTTCAGCTACGCGCTGACGCTTCAGGCGGATCGTCCGGTGGTGCTGCAAGGCGACGGCGGTTTCAGCCGCAAGTCCGAGCGCGGCCAAGCGTCATATTATTACAGCCAGCCTTTTTTCCGTGCGCGTGGCAGCCTCGTCATCAACGACAAGGCGATCGATGTGTCGGGGCAGGCCTGGATGGACCGCGAATGGAGCAGCCAGCCTCTTGCCTCCGACCAGACCGGCTGGGACTGGCTGTCGCTGCACCTCTCATCGGGCGACAAGCTGATGCTGTACCGACTGCGGCAGAAGGACGGCAAGGACGATCCGTTCGGCAACTGGATCTCGCCCGACCGCCGCACGCAGCAGATCTTTGCCGCCGACATCCAGATGACGCCGAAAGGATGGGCCGAGGTTGCGGGGCGCAAACTGCCGGTGGAATGGCAGATCACGATTCCCTCGCGATCTCTGGCGATCATCTGCACGCCGCTCAACCCGGCGGCCTGGATGGGAACTGGCTTTTCCTATTGGGAGGGTCCGATCAGCTTCTCCGGCAGCCATGACGGCGTTGGCTATCTCGAACTGACAGGCTATTGAGCGGCCGGCGACTTCAAGAGGACCTAGCGATGTATCATCTCACGGCGCTCGTCACGCTGCTGGCCGTGGCGTTCTGCTTCTTCACAGGCGTCAATGTCGCACGGTCACGCGCCAAGACTGGCGTCAAGGTGCCGGCGATGTCGGGCCATCCCGATTTCGAGCGCGCCTTCCGCATCCAGATGAACACGCTGGAATGGATGCCGATCTTCCTGCCGTCGCTCTGGCTGTTCGCGATCTACATCAGTGATGAGATTGCGGCCGCAATCGGCGCGGTCTGGATCATCGGCCGCATCGTCTATTTCATCGGCTATTCGAAAGAAGCCGCCAAGCGCGGCCCAGGGTTTGGCATCCAGGCATTCGCCAGCATCGCGCTGTGGGTCGGCGCGCTCCTCGCGGTGCTGTGGCGAGTGGTGCATTCCTGAACGCAACGCCGTGATTTTCTGAAGCCACCCCGTCATTCCGGGGCGGTCCGCAGGACCGAACCCGGAATGACGCTGCGCGTCACTTCGTCAGCGGGCAGCCGCTTTCCTTGACGGTGAAGAACGCTTTGTCGCCGGGGACGGTGGCGAGCAGCTTGTAGTAGTCGAAGGGCCGCTTCGATTCCGACGGCTTCTTGACCTCGAACAGGTACATGTCGTGGACCATGCGGCCGTTCTCGAGAACCTTGCCGCCCTGCGCGAAATCGTCGTTGACCGGGAGCTCCTTCAGCTTCTTGGCAACCGCGTCCGGATCCTTGGTGCCGGCGGCCTTGACCGCCTTCAGGTAGCTCAGCGTCGCCGAATAGGTGCCGGCGTGGATCATGCTCGGCATCCGCCCGGTGCGCTTGAAGAAGCGTTCGCCGAGGTCGCGCGTCTTGTCGTTGAGATCCCAGTAATAGCCCTCGGTGAGCACGAGGCCTTGCGCGGCCTGCAAGCCGAGGCCGTTCACTTCCGCAAGCGTCATCAGGAGGCCCGCGAGCTTCTGGCCGCCGGTGACGATGCCGAACTCGGCGGCCTGCTTGATCGAGTTGGTGGTGTCGAGCCCTGCATTGGCAAGGCCGACGATCTTGGCCTTGGAGCTCTGCGCCTGGAGCAGGAAGGAGGAGAAGTCCGATGAGTTGAGGGGCACGCGGACCGAGCCGACCACCTTGCCGCCATTGGCGGTGACGATCTCGCTGGTGTCCTTTTCCAGCGCATAGCCGAAGGCATAGTCGGCGGTGAGGAAGAACCAGGTGTCACCGCCGGCTTTGGTCAGCGCGCCGCCGGTGCCGACCGCGAGCGCGCGGGTGTCATAGGCCCAGTGGAAGCCATAGGGCTGGCAGGCATCACCGGTGAGGCGCGATGTCGCAGCCCCCACGACGATGTCGATCTTCTTCTTTTCCTTGGAAAGCTCGTGGATCGCAAGTGCGACCGAAGAGGTCGTCAGCTCCGTGATCATGTCGACGTTCTCGACGTCGTACCAGCGCCGCGCAATGGAGGTGGCGAGATCCGGCTTGTTCTGGTGATCGGCGGTAACGAGCTCGATCTTGTGTCCCAGCACCTCGCCGCCAAAATCCTCGATCGCCATTTTTGCGGCTTCGACCGACCATTTGCCGCCGTAGTCGGCGTAGACGCCGGACTGGTCGTTGAGGATGCCGATCTTGACGCCTTGATTGGCGTTTTGCGCTGAGGCCGGCACCGCCAGCAACAGGGCGGACGTAGCCACAGCCACCAAATATGCTGATTTCATATTTTAGCTCCCAGCAGTTTTCTGTTCTGAAATCGCGCGGATACTAGTGAAGAACCCCGGCAATGCCCATCCATTTCGCCTCAGCCGTTAGTATGGGCGGGCTCCCCAATCTGCACTCGTCGTCCCGGACAAGCGAAGCGGAGCGCGATCCGGGCCCCATAACCACAGGGAGACGTTTGGTGAAGACTCGCAACCACCATCTCGCGCCACAACTACTAGCTGTTGTTATGGGTCCCGCCCCCCGTGCGCAATTGCGCACTCGCCGGGACGACACTGAGGTTGTGGATGCGGCGGTGACCACAATGACGCATCAAGTCGCAGCCGCCGGCTTCTTCCCGCGCCCGTCCGCCAGGTTGCGCACGATCATGTAGAATATCGGCGTGAAGACCAGGCCGAACAGCGTGACGCCGAGCATGCCGAAGAACACGGCGACGCCGACGGCCTGCCGCATCTCCGAGCCTGACCCGGTCGAGACCACGAGCGGCAGCACGCCGAGGATGAAGGCGAAGGACGTCATCAGGATCGGCCGCAGGCGCAGGCGACAGGCCTCGATCACGGCTTCCAGCCGCGGCTTGCCCTCGAGCTCGATGTCGCGGGCGAACTCGACGATCAGGATGGCGTTTTTCGCGGCCAGTCCGACCAGCACCACGAAGCCGATTTGCGTGAGGATGTTGACGTCCTGGCCCATTATGCGCACGCCGATGGTGGCAGCGAGCAGGCACATCGGCACGATCAGGATCACCGAGAACGGCAAGGTCCAGCTGCCATATTGTGCGGCTAGCACGAGATAGACGAACAGCACGCAGATCGGAAAGACGTAGAGGCCGGCATTGCCGCCGGTGACTTGCTGATAGGACAGGTCCGTCCATTCGAAAGTGAAGCCGCTCGGCAAGGTCTCGTCCGCGAGCTTCTTGATGGTGTTGAGTGCGGTCGTCGAGCTGGTGCCCGGCGCCGGTTCGCCCTGCAATTCGGACGCCGCATAAAGATTGTAGCGCGCGACGCGGTCGGGGCCGGAGACATTCTTGAAGTCGACCACGCTGCCAAGCATCACCATGTCGCCGGACGCATTGCGCGTGCGCAGCCGTGCGAGATCGCTGGGCTCTTTTCGGAACGGCAAATCGGCCTGGGCGGTGACGTGATAGGTACGGCCGAACAGGTTGAAGTCGTTGACATAGGTCGATCCGAAATAGGTCTGGATCGTGTCGTTGATATTAGAGATGGGAACGCCGAGCTTCTGCGCCTTGGTGCGGTCGATGTCGACGAAGAGCTGCGGCGTGTTGGCCGTGAACGGCGAGAACACCGAGGTGAGATTGGGTGATTTGCGCGCAGCGGCGACCAGCTCGTCAGTGGCCGCCGCGAGCATTTCCGGTCCGCGGCCCTGCCGGTCCTGGACGCGGATGGTGAAGCCGCCGCCGGTGCCGATGCCGGGTACGGCCGGCGGCGGAATGACGATGATGAAGGCGCCTTCGATCTTCGAGAGGCGCTTGCGCAGCTCGGCGGTGATGACGCCAGCCGTAAGCCCCTTCTTCAGGCGCACCTCCGGCTCGGCGAATACCGGAAACAGCGCGGCGGCGTTGCCCTGCTGCGTACGCGTGGCGCCGGAGAAGCCGGCGAAGACGGCGACGCGGATGATGCCCGGCGTATCGAGTGCGATGCCCTCGATCTCGTGCACGATCTCGGTGGTGCGCGCCAGCGACGCCGCGCCCGGCAATTGCGCCGAGATGATGACGTAGCCGCGATCCTGCGCCGGAATGAAGCCCTGCGGCGTGGTAAAGATCAGCCATCCGGCGCTGCCGATCAGCGCGACGTAGACCAGCAACATCACCACCGAATGCCGGATGACGAAATTGGCGATACCGGCATAGCCGTGTGACAGACGGTCGAACACGCGGTTAAAGACGCCGGTGAAGGCTCCCCAGCCGCGTGCAATGACATTCCAGCGCGCCGGCGGCCGCTTCTCTTCATGCGGAGTAAGGATCAGCGAGGCCAGCGCCGGCGACAGTGTCAGCGAGCAGAAGCAGGAGATCGCGGTCGCCACCGCAATGGTAACGGCGAATTGCTGGAAGAACTGCCCGGAGATGCCTCCCAGGAACGCCGTCGGCACGAACACGGCGCACAGCACTAGCGCGATCGAGACCAGCGCGCCGCCGACCTCCTCCATGGTCTTCAGCGCGGCATCACGTCGGCTGAGGCCATGCTCGAGGTGCCGCTCGACATTCTCGACCACCACGATGGCGTCGTCGACCACGATGCCGACGGCGAGCACGAGACCGAACAGCGTGAGGTTATTGATGGAGAAGCCGAGCGCCGCCATCACCGCAAAGGTGCCGACCAGCGAGACCGGGATGGCGATGATCGGAATGATCGCCGGCCGCCAGCCTTGCAGGAAGACCAGCACCACGATGACCACCAGCAGCATGGCCTCGTAGATGGTCTTGATCAGCTCGTGGACAGATTGGGCGATGAACTCGGTCGGGTTGTAGCCGATATTGTAGTCGAGCCCTTTCGGGAAGCTCTGCTTGAGCTTCACCATGGTGTCGGAAATGTTCTTCGCGGTCGCCAGCGCGTTGGATCCTGGCCGCTGCGTCACCAACATGCCGACGGCCGATTTGCGCAGCAGGAAGCTATTGGTGGAGTAGGACAGCGCGCCGAGCTCGATGCGGGCGACGTCGCGCAGGCGCACGGTTCGGCCGTCGGAACCGGCCTTGATCAGGATGTCCTCGAACTGCTTCGGATCCTTCAGGCGTCCGGTGAAGGTGAGGTTCGGCTGGAAGGCTCGGTCCGCGATCGGCGGTTCCGCGATCTGGCCGCCGGCGATCTGCACGTTCTGCGACCGGATCGCCGCCAGCACTTCGGTCGAGGTTAGGCCGAGATTGGCGATCCGGTCGGGATCGAGCCAGAGCCGCATCGAATAATCGCGCGCGCCAAAGATCGTGATGTCGCCGACGCCGTCGAGACGCAAGAGCTGATCGCGGACCTGGAGCAGCGCATAGTTGGAGATGTAGAGCTGGTCAAAGCTGTCGTCGGGCGACAGCATGAACACGACCATCAGGATGTCGGGCGAGTTCTTGCGTGTGGTCACGCCTTGCTGCTGCACTTCCGCCGGAAGGCGCGGCTGCGCTATCGCGACGCGGTTCTGCACCAGCACCTGGGCCTTGTCGAGGTCGGTGCCAAGCTTGAAGGTGACGGTGATGGTGAGCTGGCCGTTCGAGGTCGCCTGGCTGTAGAGATACAGCATGTCCTCGACGCCATTGATCTCCTGCTCGATCGGAGCAGCGACCGTGTCGGAGACGGTTTGCGCGGAGGCGCCGGGATATTGCGTTGTCACCACCACGGTCGGGGGCACCACTTGCGGATATTCGGAGACCGGCAGCGTGGTGTAGGCGAGCGCGCCGACGATCAGAAGCACGATCGACAGCACCATCGCCAGGATGGGCTGGTTGATGGAGAGGCGGCCGAGATTCATGACTTGCCACCCGCCTGCGCTTGCGCTTGATGCGGATTAACCTTGGCGCCGACGCGGGCGCGCTGAATGCCGTCGACGATCACGCGATCATCGGCCTTGAGCCCTTCGCGGATCACGCGCAGTCCCTCGTCGAGCGGACCTAGCGTCACGGGGCGCGCCTCGACGGTATCGTCCGGCTTGACCACGAAGACGATCTTGCGGGACTGATCGGTCGCGACCGCGGCATCCGGAATCAAAAGCGCCTCATACGGCGCGCTGCCGATCAGCCGGACGCGGCCGAACTGGCCCGGGAGGATGGAAAGGTCAGTGTTCTTGATGACGGCGCGGCTGCGCAGCGTGCCGGTGGAGACGTCGAGGCGGTTGTCGAGGAAATTGATGGTGCCGTCATGCGACGGCTTGGTCTCGCCGGCGAGCGTCACCTGCACCGGGTTCGGCGTATCACGCGAGCTCGGGCGCTTTCCTTCGAACCACAGCTTGCTGTATTTGATGAAGCTCGTCTCATCCATGTCGAAATAGACGTAGATGGGATCCAGCGTCACGATCGAGGTGAGCAGCGTCGAGGAGCCGGCGTCACTGCCTTGCACCAGATTGCCGGGGCTGACGAGATGGCGGCTGACGCGGCCGGTGATCGGCGCCACCACATGGGTGAATTCGATATTGAGCTTGGCGGCCTTGAGCGAGCCTTCCGCCTGCGTCTCGGCGGCGTGCGCGGCCTGGAGGGCCTGGCGGCGCTGATCGACGACCTGCTCGGAGACCGCGCTGGTCTGGACCAGATTGAGGCCGCGGTCGAGCTCGCGCTTGGCCAGCTCGACTTTTGCGCGCGCGTCCGCGAGCTGACCGTCCGCCTGTTCCGCCACCGCCTCGAACGGGCGCGGGTCGATGACGTAGAGCAGATCGCCCTGGTGCACGATGGCACCGTCCTGGAATTCGACCGAATTGACGTAGCCACCGACGCGCGGACGCACCTGCACCTCTTCGACCGCATCGAAGCGGCCGGTGTATTCATCCCAATCAGTGACCGTGCGCTTGACCGGCTGGGCGACGGTGACGGAAGGCGCCGGCGGAGCTGCCGCCTGCGAGGCAGGCCTGTCACAGCCCGCGAGGAGGCCGGTAACCATCAGCGCCAGAACTGCGAGGAACGGATGCAGCGCGGATTGCCGTCGGACTAGACGCTGCCTCGGGTTCGGCTTGCTCATGTCTTGCCCCTTCCTTCGTGGCTGCGGCAAACAGGGTAGTCCCTTACCCGCAGGCGGCACAAGATGGGTTTCAATGATGAACTCTTCAAGACGGAAGACGGCGCAATCTGAGGCGGAACGCCTAACCGGATGGTGGGTTGCGCGGAGATAGTCGGTTGTGCAACCGGCGATTAGGTAGCTGAATGCGAATAGTCTTATTCGCCGGGCTCGTGAATGCGAGGCGGTTGCTTCGCCTCTCCCCGCCTGCGGGAGAGGCCGATCGCATCGCAAGATGCGATCGGGTGAGGGGGAGCCTCCGCGAGCCAAACTGCCATTGTGAATGTGGAAACACCCCTCACCCTCCCCTCTCCCCGCGAAGAGCAGGGAGAGGGGAAGAGAGAGACAGCGTCTTCGCGCATGACGGGCGCCGGCAGCTCGGCTAGATTAGTCGAACAAAAACAAGACGAATTGTCCGGGAGGACAGGCGTGCATCAAGGGCGTGTCGTTTTCGGCGCGATCGAGGAGGTCGTGTTCGGCCATCCGGCCGCGTGCGCCATTCTGGCGCAGATGGATCGGCTGAAGGCGGATCGTGCCTTCCTGATGGTGTCCGGCACGCTCAACCGGCAGACCGACGAAATCCAGAAAATCAAGCAGGCACTGGGCGCGCGTTGTGCCGGCCTGTTCGACGCCATGCCGGCGCATACGCCGCGCGAGGCGGTGATCGCGGCCGCCAACGCGGCGCGAGAGGTGAAGGCTGACTTGATCGTCACCGTCGGCGGCGGCTCGATCACCGACGGCGCCAAGGCGGTACAGCTCTGCCTTGCCAACGACATCGACAGCACCGATGGCATCGAACGCATCCGCGTCCACAAGGGCGTCGCACCCGAGATGAACGCACCATTGGTGCGGCAGGTCAGCGTGCCCACCACGATCGCCGGCGGCGAGTTCAGCGCCATCGCGGGGGTCACCGACCGCAGCACCCATGTGAAGCAGATGCTCCGCCATCCGCTGATGGTGCCGCGCGCAACGATCCTCGATCCCGCCATCACCGTGCATACGCCGGAATGGCTGTTCCTCTCGACCGGCATCCGTGCCGTCGACCATTGCGTCGAGGCGATCTGCTCGCGCGAGACGCACCCTTATGCCGACGCGCAATCCGTGAAGGGGCTTGCGATGCTCGCCGATGCGCTGCCGCGGGTGAAGGCCAACCCCAGAGATCTCGACGCGCGGATGGACGCGCAGCTCGGCACCTGGCTGTCGATGGGCGCGCTCGCCGCCGGCGTTCCCATGGGCGCGAGCCACGGCATCGGTTACGTGCTGGGCGCGGCCTTCGACGTGCCGCATGGCTACACCTCCTGCATCATGCTGCCGGCAGTGATGCGCTGGAACGAGTGTGAAAATGCCGATCGCCAGATGATCGTCGCGGCGGCGATGGGCTTCCCGGGCCAGAATGCCGCCGACGTGCTGGATGCCTTCATCCGCTCGCTGGGCATGCCACGCAGCCTCGCTGAGATGCGCGTGTCGCCCGAGCATTTCGCCGGCATCGCCGAGCAGGCGATGCGTACGCCCTGGGTGCCGCGCAACCCACGGCGGATCGACGGCCCCGCACAGGTGCGCGAAATCCTGCTTCTCGCCGCTTAACGCAACCTCGGAGGATCGATGTACACAGGTACGCATGCCCGTCTGCGCCCGCTGCAGCCCGCCTTCATCATGGCCGGCACGGGCGAGACCGTCACCTATCGCGAGCTCGATGTGCGCAGCAACCGGCTGGCGCATCTGTTTCGCAAGCACGGCTTGAAGCGGCTCGATCACTATTCGATCTTCATGGAGAACAATTCGCGCTATCTCGAAGCTTGCAGCGCGGGCGAGCGGTCGGGACTTTACTTTACTTGCGTCAACTCGTTTCTCACGCCGAGCGAGCTCGCCTACATTCTCACCAACAGCCAGTCGCGTATCCTGATCACCTCGGTGGCCAAGCTCGACATCGCGCGCGAGGCGCTGAAAGAATGTCCAAAGATCGAGCTCTGCGTCGTCGCCGATGGCCCGGGTGAGAGCGACCGTATCGTCGGGCTTGAGCAGGCGACGGCAAGCCTGCCGAAGACGCCGATCGCCGACGAATGGCTGGGCACGGCGATGCTCTATTCGTCGGGCACGACGGGACGGCCGAAGGGCATCTTGCGGCCGCTTCCGGAGGAGCCGCCGCGGCAGAATATGCCACTATTCGATTTCCTCACGAAACTTTGGCACTACCGCGAGGGTATGGTCTATCTGTCGCCGGCGCCGCTCTATCATTCGGCGCCGCAGGCCGCGGTCAATCTGACGATCCGCATGGGCGGCACCGTGATCATCATGGAGAGCTTTGATCCCGAGCGTTACCTCGAGCTGGTCGAGAAATGGGGCATCACCCACACCCAGCTCGTGCCAACGATGTTCTCGCGCCTGTTGAAGCTGCCGGCGGAGGTGCGAAACCGCTATGACCTGTCCTCGCTCGAGATTGCGATCCATGCCGCGGCGCCCTGCCCGGCGCTGGTGAAGGAGGACATCATCAAATGGTGGGGCCCGATCATCCACGAATATTACGGCGCGACCGAGGGTCTCGGCTTCACCGCCTGCAACACCGAGGAGTGGCTCGCCCATCGCGGCACCGTCGGCAAGGTGCTCTTCGGCGACCTGCATATTCTCGACGAGAACATGAAGGAGTGCCCGACCGGCACCGCGGGCACGGTGTGGTTCAAGACGGCCTCGGCGTTTCAATATTTCAACGATCCCGAGAAGACAAAGGAAGCGCGCTCGGCCGATGGCAGCATGAGCACGGTCGGCGACGTTGGCTATGTCGACGCGGACCGCTTCCTCTATCTCACCGACCGCGCCACCTTCATGATCATCTCGGGCGGGGTGAACATCTATCCGCAGGAATGCGAGAATCTGCTGATCACCCATCCGAATGTCGCGGACGCCGCGGTGTTCGGCGTGCCCAACGCCGATCTCGGCGAAGAGGTGAAGGCCGTGGTGCAACCGATGCCGGGCGTGGTGCCGGGGCCGGCGCTCGCCGAAGAGCTGATCACGTTTTGCGCCAAATCGCTGTCGCGACAAAAGGTGCCACGCTCGGTCGACTTCGAAAAGGAATTGCCGCGCCTGCCGACCGGAAAACTTTACAAGCGCCTGCTGCGGGATCGCTATTGGGGTAACAAGACGTCGCGGATTGTATGAGGGGAAACCACAAACTCGGTGTCGCCCGGACAAGCGAGCGTAGCGAGCGCTGATCCGGGACGACGACTGAATTTGTTGATGCTATCTCACCCCAGCATCTGCGTATCACCGCATATCGAGATAGTCTGGCCGGAAATGGTGCGGCCGCGCGGGCTTGCCATGAACAGGATCTGGTCGGCGATCTGGTCGGGCGTCACGTAGTCCTTGATCGAGGTATAGGAGAACGCGATGCGCTCCATCTCGGCGTAGGAGATGCCGCGCTGCTGCGCCTTCGCTTCCAGCACGCGGCGCTGGCGATCGCCGGCGACGAGACCGGGCAAAATGGCGTTGACGCGGATCTTGTCGGGGCCGAGCTCGATCGCCAGCGACTTGGTCAGGCCGATGACGCCCCACTTCGCCGCCGCGTAAGGGGTGCGCATGGCGAAGCCGACCTTGCCGGCGGCGGACGAGATGTTGACGATCGAGGCGTTCCTGCTCTCGCGGAGCAGCGGCACCGCGAGTCGCGTGCAGTTGAACTGGCCGGTAAGGCAGACCTCGACGCAGCGGTCCCAGTCCTCCGGGTTCATCTCCTCGACCTTCGCCGTCGGGCCGGCGATGCCCGCATTGTTGACGAGCACATCCAGGCCGCCGAGCGCGCGGACCGTCTCATCGAACATCGTCTTCACGGCGCGCCGGTCGGAGACATCGCACTGCGAGCGCGTAATGGCGGGATCGCCGTTCGCAAGCGCGGCAAGCGCCATCTCGTCGACATCGCAGACGTGCACCTTTGCGCCCTCGGCAAGGAAACGGCGAGCGATTGCAAGCCCTATGCCGGCCGCCCCCGCGGTCACCAATACGCGCAACCCCTTGATGTCGAGATCCATGATGGCTCCGATCGTGTCTTGATGCTAAGCGTGACGGTAGATCACAGCCGCCTCGGAGTTGCAAACCCATGGTTAGCAAAGTATCGGCCCGCAAAGTCATCATCACCTGCGCCGTCACCGGCGCGATCCACACGCCGTCGATGTCTCCTGCCCTGCCGGTGACGCCGCAAGAGATCGCGGATGCGGCGGTGGAAGCCGCGGAAGCGGGTGCGGCGATCGTGCATCTGCACGCGCGCAACCCCGAGACCGGCCAGCCGGATCAATCGCCGGAGGCCTTTGCGCAGTTCCTCAAGATCATCAAGCAGCGTTCCAACGCCGTGATCAACCTCACCACCGGTGGCTCGCCGACCATGACGGTGGACGAACGCGTGCGGCCCGCCGCGGTGTACAAGCCGGAAGTGGCTTCGCTGAACATGGGCTCTATGAATTTCGGCTTCTTCGGCATGCTCAACCGCTTCAAGACCTTCAAGCATGATTGGGAACGCAAGCATGTCGAGAACAAGGACATCGTGTTCCGCAACACCTTCCAGGACATCGAGTTCGTTCTGAAGACGCTGTCCGAGACCGGAACCCGCTTCGAGTTCGAATGCTACGACACCGCGCACCTTTATAATCTCCAGTATTTCCTCGATCAGGGTCTCGTGAAGCCGCCGCTGTTCGTGCAAACCGTGTTCGGCCTGCAGGGCGGGATCGGCCCGCATCCCGAGGACGTGCTGCATATGAAGCGCACCGCGGAGCGGCTGTTCGGCGACAAGTTCATCTGGTCGGTGCTGGGTGCCGGACGGCATCAGCTTCCGATTGCGGCGATGGCCGCCGCCATGGGCGGCAACATCCGCGTCGGCCTGGAAGACTCGCTCTGGGCTGCGCCCGGCCGCATGGCCTCCTCCAACGCCGAGCAGGTGCGCCTCGCCTGCAAGATCATCGAGGGCCTGGGCCTCGAAGTCGCCAGCTCCGACGAGGCACGCGAGATGCTGCATTTGAAGGGCGGCGACACGCTGCAGGTGTAGTCCGTCGCCTCTCTGGATTTTGATTTCGCCGGGATGGTGTCGCCCGTCGTCCTCGCGACCGCGGTCCTGTATGCTCAGCAGGCGTTGAGAGGAGCCTCCATGCTCGCCGCGTTTCTCTTCGTTGCCGGCCTTCTTGCCATCTTCATCCTGTGCGGGCGCTGCACTGCGAAATTTGCGGCGGAGAAGGGACGTTCGCGGGGTGTCTGGTTCGTCCTGGGCGCCCTGTTCTTTCCGCTGCCCTCGATCGTCCTGGCGCTGCTGCCGTCCCGCGCGCAGGCGCAACGCTAAACTCGATCTGGTTCCAACTGAAAAGGCGACATCAGCTTCTCTCACATTGTGAGAGAGGAACGTGCGGCTCTACGTCATCCGAATTGCCGAGGCCGCAATAGGCCTTGGCCGTTGCCTGCCCTCGCGCGCATGGCTATCGTCGCGATCAAACAGGCTGCACAAGGCCTTGAGGCTCGAGGGAGAGAAGCATGCGGAGCGTGAGGGCGCTCGCCGCAATGGCGGCGCTAGCGGTGCTGACGGTCTCAACCACCGCGTTCGCCGACGAGGGCAAGCAGGGCGGCATCTTGCGGATGTATCATCGCGACAGCCCCGCAAATGCTTCGATCCACGAGGGCGCGACCTATTCGGTCAACATTCCCTTCATGCCCGTCTTCAACAATCTCGTCATCTACAAGCAGGACGAACCACAGAACAGCATGGATGACATCGTCCCGGAGCTCGCGGAGAGCTGGGCATGGGGCGGCGACAACAAGACGCTGACCTTCAAGCTGCGCCAGGGCGTGAAATGGCACGACGGCAAGCCGTTCACTTCTGCCGACGTCAAATGCACCTTCGACATGCTGATGGGCAAGTCGCAGCAAAAGTTCCGGCAGAACCCGCGCAAGGCCTGGTACAACGAAGTCAATGACGTCACGACCAATGGCGATTTCGAGGTCTCGTTCAACTTGAAGCGGCCGCAGCCCTCGCTGCTGGCGCTGCTCGCCTCGGGCTATACGCCGGTTTACCCTTGCCACGTCTCGCCCGCCGAGATGCGCACGCATCCGATCGGCACCGGGCCGTTCAAGTTCGTCGAGTTCAAGGCCAACGAGTCGATCAAGCTAACCCGCAATCCCGACTACTGGAAGAAGGGAAGGCCCTATCTCGACGGCATCGAGTTCACCATCATCCCGAACCGCTCGACCGCAATCCTCGCTTTCGTTGCGGGCAGGTTCGACATGACCTTCCCGACGCACATCACGATTCCGCTGCTGAAGGACGTCAAGGCGCAGGCGCCGAATGCGGTCTGCGTGGTCGAGCCGGACAACGTCTCGACCAACATCATCGTCAACTCGACGGCGCCGCCGTTCGACAACATCGACATCCGTCACGCGATGGCACTGGCGCTCGACCGCAAAGCTTTTATCTCCATCCTGTTCGAGGGCCAGGCCGACGTCGGCGGCACCATGCTGCCGCCACCCCAGGGCCTTTGGGGCATGCCGAAGGACTTGCTGGAGAGCATTCCCGGCTATGGCCCAGACGTGAATGCCAACCGCGAGGAGGCGAAGAAGCTGATGCAGAAGGCGGGCTATGGCCCGAACAAGCATCTTGCGGTGAAGGTCTCGACGCGCAACCTCGCGGAATATCGCGATCCCGCAGTGATCCTGATCGATCAGCTCAAGAGCATCTATATCGACGGCGAGCTCGACGTGGTCGAGACCGCGAACTGGTTCCCGAAGGTCGCGCGCAAGGACTACATGCTCGGTCTCAACCTCACGGGCAACGCGGTCGACGATCCCGACCAGTCCTTCTACGAGAATTATTCCTGCGGATCGGAGCGCAACTACACCAACTATTGCAACAAGGAGATCGAGAAGCTGTTCGACGTGCAGTCGCAGGAGACCAATGTCGAGAAGCGCAAGAAGCTGGTGTGGGAGATCGACAAGAAGCTGCAGGAGGACGTCGCCCGCCCGATCATCTTTCATGCGCGCGCGGGCACCTGCTGGCAGCCCTACGTCAAGGGCGTGACGATCATGACCAACTCCTCCTATAATGGCTTTCGGTACGAGGATTTGTGGCTGGACAAGTAACGCGGCGGACGGGCAGCTGAGGGCTCGGCAGGAGGCGTTGGGATGTTTGCCTATCTGGTGCGCCGCCTGTTCCTGATGCTCGTGACCCTCTTTGGGATCTCGGTCGTCATCTTCTTCCTGCTGCGCATCGTGCCCGGCAACATCGTCGACATCCTCTTTGCCGCCGCCGGTTACGTCGATCCCGCCGACAAGGCCAATCTGGAAAAGGAGCTCGGCATCGACCAGCCGCTGGTGATGCAGTATCTGCACTGGATCGGCGGTTTTCTGCACGGCGATTTTGGCTACTCCTATGTCTCGGAGAAGCCGGCGCTCCAGGAGATCTTGCCGCGGATTCCGATCACCGCACGGCTTGCCGGGCTCGCATTGCTGTTCTCCGCCTCGATCGGCATTCCCTTGGGCGTCATCAGCGCGGTGAAGCAGGGAACAAAGCTCGACTATGCGTTGCGTGTCGTCAGTCTCAGCGGGCTGTCGCTGCCCTCGTTCTGGCTCGGGCTTTTGATCCTCACCGCGTCGGTCGCGATGTTCGGCCAGATGCCGATCTTCAATCCCAATCCTCAGACCTGGCTGGAGGCGTTTGCGACCTACGCGGTGCCGGCTGCCGCCGTCGGCTTCCGCAGCGCCGCGCTCACCATGCGCATCACGCGCTCCTCGATGCTGGAGGTGCTGCGGCAGGATTATATCCGCACCGCACGCGCCAAGGGCGCCTCCGACGCCGCGGTGAACTATCAGCATGCGCTGAAGAACGCGATTTTGCCGGTGATCACCGTGATCGGCATCGAGGCGGCATTCCTGATCGGCGGCCTCATCGTCACCGAGACCGTATTCAACATCCCTGGTGTCGCGCGCTTCCTGGTCGAGGCCATCCGCTGGCGCGATTATCCGATCGTGCAGAACCTCGTGATGTTCATCGCTATCGTCGTGGTGTTCGCGAACTTCACCGTCGACATGCTCTACGCCGTGTTCGACCCGCGCATCCGGTATACGGATTAGGAGACCTGCTTGGCCGCGATCGATTATGATCTCGAACTGAAGCGCGCCGGCGCCGGCGCGACCGAAGGCTGGCTGCGCGTGCTGTTCCTGGCGCAGCGGCATGTGCTGGGCGCGGCCGGACTGATCATCATGACGCTGTTCGTGCTCACCGCGATCTTCGCCAACGTCCTCGCCCGCTTCGATCCCCTCACCGTGGATGCCGCGCATGCGCTGGCGCGCCCAAGCGCGCTGCACTGGATGGGCACGGATTCCTTTGGCCGCGACGTCTTCAGCCGCATCATCCACGGCGCGCGGATCTCGCTCGCGGTCGGGCTCGGCTCGACTACGCTCGGCGCGTCAATCGGCGTCATCGTCGGCCTCACCTCGGGCTACCTCTCGGGCTGGGTCGATCTCGTGTTCCAGCGCGTCTCCGACATTCTCCAGGCGCTGCCGCTGCTGGTGCTGGCGCTGGTGATGACGGCGGCGCTCGGGCCGTCACTGCCGAACGTCATCATCGCGATCGCCATTCCGCTGATCCCGACGGTGGCGCGCGTGATCCGCGCCAATACGCTGGCCTTGCGCGAGCAGCCGTTCGTGGAAGCCGCCAAATCGATCGGCATGAGCGAGGTGCGGATCGCGCTCCGCCACGTGCTGCCGAACACGCTGGCGCCGCTGATCGTGCTCGCCACTGCGCAGCTCGGCTCGACCATCCTCACCGAAGCTTCGCTCTCGTTCCTTGGCCTCGGTATTCCCGAGCCCTACCCGTCCTGGGGCCGCATGCTGTCGGAATCCGCCGCCGAATATGTCCGCACCGCACCGTGGCTCGTCATCTTCCCGGGCATTGCCATTAGCCTCGCCGTGTTCGGCACCAATTTGTTCGGCGACGCACTGCGCGACATCCTCGACCCGAGGCAGCGCGGCTGATGAGCGACGCCTCCGATCTCGTGCTCGATGTCAAGAACCTGAAAACGGTGTTCTTCACCAATTCGGGGCTCTTCAAGGCGGTCGACGACGTCTCATTCCGCGTGCGGCGCGGCGAGACGCTGGCGATCGTCGGCGAGTCCGGCTGCGGCAAGAGCGTCACCGCCCTCTCCCTTATGCGGCTGGTGCCGGATCCACCCGGACGCATTGTCGGCGGCTCAGTGACGCTCGAGGGCACCGACCTGCTCGCGCTGGATGACACGAAAATGCGCGCGATCCGGGGCAACCGCATTTCCATGATCTTCCAGGAGCCGATGACCTCGCTCAATCCCGTGATGCGGATCGGCGACCAGATCACGGAGGCGGTGCGGCTGCACAGGAAGATCTCGACCAGGGAAGCCCACAACATCGCGGTCGAGATGCTCCGGCTGGTGCGCATCCCGGAACCGGCGCGGCGCGCAAAGGAATATCCGCATCAGCTTTCAGGCGGCATGCGCCAGCGCGCGATGATCGCGATGGCTCTGGCGTGCCGGCCGGCGCTGCTGATCGCGGACGAGCCGACCACCGCCCTCGACGTCACCATTCAGGCGCAGATTTTGGCGCTGATCCTCGACCTTCAGAAGCAGCTCGGCACCGGCCTCGTGCTGATTACGCATGATCTCGGTGTCGTCGCGCAGACCGCGCAGCGCGTGATCGTGATGTATGCGGGCAAGAAGGTCGAGGAAGCGAGCGTCGAGGCACTGTTCGCCGCGCCAAAGCATCCCTATACGCGCGGACTGATGGCTTCGATCCCGGCGGTACCGGCTTCCGGCGTCGTGGCGCAGGCGCGGCTAAACGAAATTCCCGGCACCGTGCCGTCGCTGGTGCGGCTTCCACAGGGCTGCGCCTTCGCGCCGCGTTGCAAGCTCGCCATCAAGCGCTGCGAGGCCGAATATCCGCCGCTTCAGGATTGGGGCGGCGGCCATCTCGCCGCCTGCTGGCGCGCGGCCGACGTCGCGGAGGAGGTGGCATGAGCGAGGCGGTGCTCGAGGTCACCGACCTGATCAAGCACTATCCGGTGCGCGCCGGCGTGCTGCGGCGGCAAGTCGGCACCGTGCATGCGGTTGACGGCGTCAGCTTCTCGCTTCAAACGGGCGAGACGCTCGGTCTCGTCGGAGAATCGGGCTGCGGCAAGTCGACGGTCGCACGCAGCGTGCTGCGGCTGGTCGAGCCGACCTCTGGCCAGATCCGCCTCGACGGCGAGGACATCACGCATCTCTCCAAGACCGAGCTGCGACCGCATCGCCGTTCGATGCAGATCGTGTTCCAGGATCCCTTCGCCTCGCTCAACCCGCGCATGACCGCGGGCGACATCGTCGGCGAGCCGCTCGCGGTGCATGGCCTCGCCAGCGGCAAGGCGCTGGAGACACAGGTCGCAAAACTGTTCGAGCACGTGGGCCTGCGGCCCGACCAGATGCGCAATTTCCCGCACCAGTTCTCCGGCGGCCAGCGCCAGCGCATCTGCATCGCGAGGGCGCTCGCGCTACAGCCGCGGCTGATCGTCTGCGACGAACCCGTCTCGGCACTCGATGTCTCGATCCAGGCCCAGGTGATCAACCTGCTGATCGACCTGCAACGACAGCACGGCTTCTCCTATCTCTTCATCGCGCATGATCTGGCTGTGGTCGCCCATATCAGCCACCGTGTCGCGGTGATGTATCTCGGACGCATCGTCGAGATCGCGGACAAGGATGAGCTATTCAGGAATCCGCGCCATCCCTATACGCAGGCCCTGCTCGCCTCGGTCCCGATCGCCAACCCGCATGCGAAGCGACTGCCACCGCTCGTTGATGGCGACGTGCCGAGCCCGGTCAATCCGCCGTCGGGATGCGCGTTCCACACCCGTTGCCGTTTTGCGATGGAGCGATGCAAGACGGAACGGCCCGCGCTGGTGGAGGCCGGCGACCGGCACCAGGTGGCGTGTTTGCTCAATGAGGGGACGGGGCGGGGGCAATAGAATTGTAGGGTGGGTTAGCGAAGCGTAACCCACCGCTTCTGTCGTCGCGGAAACCAAAGAGGTGGGTTACGCCTACGGCTAACCCACCCTACGATTGCGGTGTTTGCGGCTCAATCTCCACCACGATCTTCCCCGTCGTCACCTGCTCGCCTTCCGCAACATCGATTGCCGTGACCACGCCATCGATGCCGGCCTTGTGGACGTGCTCCATCTTCATCGCCTCCAGCGTCATCACCGGCTGGCCGGCGGTGACGCGATCGCCGGGCTTGACCAGCACGGCGACGACGCGGCCGTTCATGGCGGCGCGGACCTTGCCGTCGCCGCCGTTGGCTGCGGCGGCCTTCGGCGGGGCAAGGGTGAGATCGGTTACCACGAGCGGGAGGCCGCGGTGCTGGAGGTACAGCCGATCGCCATCGCGCAGAAACTTTACGGTGTCCATGAGGCCTTCATGGTGGAAACGAATCGTCTCCGCGTCCAGCTCATCGACCTCGAACCTATGCTCCCGCCTATCGATGGAGACGATGTAGCCGCCATCGCGCTCGCGCCCGACTTCGAGCTCATGCG
This sequence comes from Bradyrhizobium sp. UFLA05-109, assembly GCF_054185165.1. Taxonomy (NCBI): domain Bacteria; kingdom Pseudomonadati; phylum Pseudomonadota; class Alphaproteobacteria; order Hyphomicrobiales; family Nitrobacteraceae; genus Bradyrhizobium; species Bradyrhizobium sp. UFLA05-109. Next base: position 48,089 of record NZ_JBBIAR010000017.1, read on the forward strand.
TGTGACCGTCCATCTCGATCTTCGCCGGCAGCGGAAACGTCGCCGCCAAGCTTCGCCCGCTACGCCATGCCGGGGCGCGCGGGTTGGTGACGTAAAGCAGCAGGCCCGCGAGCGCCGCGTCGAACGCGCCGTTCTTGCGTGGCGCTAGCAGTTCGTCGCGATGCGTGCCGATGAAAGCCGTCGTCGCCTCGCCCCTGGCAAAGCCGGGATGTCGCAGGCACGACATCAGGAACGCCTGGTTGGTGGTGACGCCGAAGGCGATGAGCTGCTCCAGCCCGCAGAGCAGGCGACTTCGCGCCTCCTCGCGCGTTGCGCCATGGCTGATGACCTTGGCGATCATGGAATCGTAGAACGGCGGGATCTCCGTGCCCGATTGCAGCGCGTGCTCGACACGGATGCCTTCCGGCACCTGCCAACGCGCCATGCGGCCGGACTGCGGCATGAACTCGTGCGCGGCGTCCTCCGAGCACAGCCGCACCTCGATGGCGTGACCGTCGAATTTAACGTCCTGCTGCTTGACCGGCAGCGGTTCGCCGCGCGCGACGCGCAGTTGCAGTTCAACGAGGTCCAGGCCGGTGATCGCTTCGGTCACGGGATGCTCGACCTGGAGGCGCGTGTTCATCTCCATGAAGTAGAACGCGCCGCTTTCGTCGAGCAGGAACTCCAGCGTGCCGGCGCCCTCGTAGCGCAGCGCCTTCACGGCTGCGACGGCAACCTCACCCATCCTCGCACGCAGCTGCGGCGTCACTGCCGGCGACGGCGCCTCCTCGATCAGCTTCTGGTGCCGCCGCTGCACGGAGCAATCGCGCTCACCGAGATGGATGGCGTTGCCATGAGCATCGCCGAACACCTGAATCTCGATGTGCCGCGGATTCTGGATGGCACGTTCGAGGATGACCGTGGGATCGCCAAACGCGGCCTTCGCCTCGGAGCGTGCGCTGCGCAGCGCGCCGGGGAAGGACGCGACCTCGGTCACGAGCCGCATGCCGCGGCCGCCGCCCCCGGCGACTGCCTTGATCATCACGGGGAAGCCGATCTTCGCGGCTTCCGCGAGCATCACCTCGTCACTCTGGTCGGTACCTTGATAACCGGGAACGATAGGTACGCCGGCCTTCTTCATGATCTCCTTGGCGCCGGCCTTGTTACCCATCGCCTCGATTGCCAGCGGCGATGGGCCGATGAAGACGAGGCCCGCATCCTTGCAGGCCTGCGCGAACGCCTCGTTCTCGGCGAGGAAGCCATAGCCGGGATGCACGGCATCCGCGCCGCTTGCCTTTGCCGCGGTGATGATCGCAGGGATGTTGAGATAGGATTGCGCGGGCGGCGCTTCGCCGATCCGCACGGCCTGGTCAGCCTGCCGCACATGCAAGGCATCGCGATCCGCATCCGAATAGACTGCGACCACGCCAAGGCCAAGCCGCCGCGCGCTCCGCATCAACCGGAGCGCGATCTCGCCGCGATTAGCGATCAGGACCTTGAAGAACGGCCGGTGCTGGACTGATCCGTTCCTCATGGACGGGCCACCGAAAATTGCATGCGCTGCGGCGTACGAGCGTCGCCCTCACGGCAGATCGCGAGCACTTCCGAGAGAACAGCGCGAGTATCGCGCGGATCGATGACGCCGTCATCGAGAACCCGCGCGCTGGTCGAGAACACATCCATCTGGCCATCGAACACGCCGATGATCTGCGCCTTCATGGCATCCAGCTTCTCCCGCTCAATCGGCTTGCCGCGCCGTGCGGCGGCAGCCTCCGTCACGATCGCCATGGTCTCGGCCGCCTGCTCGCCGCCCATCACGGCGGTCTTGGCATTGGGCCAGGAGAAGCAGAAGCGCGGATGGAAGCCCCGGCCGCACATGCCGTAATTGCCGGCGCCGAAGGAGGCGCCGCAATAGATGGTGATCTGCGGGACGGTCGCCGACGTCACCGCCTGAATCATCTTCGAGCCGTGCTTGATCATGCCGGCTTCTTCGTAGGATTTGCCGACCATGTAGCCAGTGGTGTTGTTCAGATACAGCAGCGGCGTGCGGGTCTGGCAGCAGGCCTGGATGAAGTGGGTCGCCTTGTTGGCGCCGGCTGGATCGAGCGGACCGTTGTTGGTAATGATGCCAATCGCCTGGCCCTCGATGCGGCCATGGCCGCAGACGGTGGCGGGGCCATAGTTCGACGCCATCTCGGTGAAGTCGGAATCGTCGACGATGCGCGCGATGACCTGCTTCATGTCGACGGGACGCTTGTGATCCATCGGCATGATGCCGAGCAGCTCGTCCTGATCGTAGCGCGGCGGCTTGTATTGCCTGGCTACCCTGACCGGCCGTTCCCATTCCAGCGCCGCCATAATCTCACGTGCGATGCGCAGGGCATCGCGATCATCTTCCGCAAGGTAGTCGCCAAGGCCGGAGATCTGCGTGTGCATCTCGGCGCCGCCGAGCTCTTCCTCGGTCGCGATCTCGCCGGTTGCGGCCTTGAGCAACGGTGGTCCCGCGAGGAAGGCGCGGGTTCGGCCACGCACCATGACGATGTAGTCGGACAGACCCGTCTGATAGGCCCCCCCGGCCGTTGAGGAGCCATGCGTCACGGTCACGACGGGAAGGCCCGCCGCCGACAGCCGCGCGAGGTTACGAAAGATGTTGCCGCCACGGACGAAATCCTCGACGCGGTAGCGCAAGAGATTGGCGCCGGCGCTTTCGACGAGCTGCACGTAAGGCAGCTTGTTCTCCAGCGCGAGCTCCTGCACGCGCAGCGTCTTGTCGAGGCCATAAGGTTGCAGCGCGCCGGCATCGATGCCGGCGTCGCTGGCGCTGACCATGCAGCGAATGCCCGAGACGAAGCCGATGCCTGCGATGACGCCACCGCCCGGCACGCTCTTGTTGACATCGGGAACGTCGAACATATAGCCGGCAAGCGTCGAGAGCTCGATGAAGGGCGCGCCGGGATCGAGCACCAGCGCGACGCGCTCGCGCGGCAGGAGCTGGCCGCGTTTGTGGAAGCGGTCCTTCGCGGCGGCGGATGCCGCGCGCGAGCGCTCCTCCAGCGCACGCATGCGATCGATCAGCGCCAGCATGCCGTCACGATTGGCGTGGTAGGCGGCGCTGCCGGAGGAGATGGTGTTTTCGATGAGTGCCACAACTTGCTCCGTCATTCCGGGGCGATGCGTAGCATCGAACCCGGAATCTCGAGGTTCCACAATTCGCAATTGCGAATTGGCGTTCGCGCTTCGCGCGTCCCGGAACGACGTTCAGCGATTCGTCCCAAATATCTTCCGCGCCTCGGCCGGACTCGCGATCTCGCGGCCGGCACGCCGCGCGCAGGCGGCCACCGCTTCGATCAACTGGCCGTTCGACGTCACCTTCTTGCCGTCGGCGAGATAGAAGGTGTCCTCGAGACCGGTTCGCAGATGCCCACCGAGATCGGCGCAGCGCTGGTGCAGCGGCCAGATTTCCTCACGGCCGATTGCCGTGACCTGCCAATGCGCCTCGGGACGCTTCAGCTTGAGCAGGATCGGCAGCAGCTCGGGATCAGCGGGCATGCCGGAGGCTACGCCCATGACGAAATTATATTCGAGCGGTCCCTTGTACATGCCGACTTCGGTATACATGCCGACACAGCGGACGATGCCGACGTCAAAACATTCGAACTCGGGGATGGTGGCGACTGCGTTCATGACGTCGAGATAGTCCTTCACTTTTTCGACCGCGTTGTCGAACATCATCGGCGGCCAGGCCCAGCTATGATCGGCCTTCACCTTGAGATAGTTCAGCGAGCCGGCGTTGCAGGCGGCGATCTCCGGCTTGGTCTCGCGGATGCAATCGAGCGCGCCGCCGTAGTTCGGCCCGGATACGCCCGAGGTGTGATTGATGATCACGCCAGGGCAAGCCTCGCGGATCGCTTGCTGGATTTCGCGCGAGACGCCGACCTCCCAGGACGGCAGGTGCCCCTTGTTCGGCGCCTGCTGGCGCAGATGGATGTGCATGATGCTGGCGCCGGCGTCGAACGCAGCCCTGGCCTCGCGCGCCATCTCTTCGGGCGTCACCGGCACATTGTGCTGCCTGGGGTCGGTGAGCACGCCGTTCAGCGCGCAGGTGATGACGGCCTTGTCGCTCATGCCTTGGATATCTCGCAGGTTGAGGATGCAACGCTGCGATCATGTGACCTGGCGAGGATGGCTTCTTGCGCGGAGAAGCTAGGGCAGGAAACGTCGCTGCGTAGGGTGGGTTAGCGAAGCGTAACCCACCAAGGCGCGTCCCGCGGATGCAGAAGCGGTGGGTTACGCCTTCGGCTAACCCACCCTACAATTCGTGGCTAGCTTGCTTCCGCAAGCTTCACCGTCTCGCCGCTGCGATAGATGGCGAGATCGCGCGAGCCGACGAAGATGGCGCGCGGCTTCAGGCCATAAAAGCGGCGGATCGAATGGCTGAAATGTGTGCTGTCGGGATAGCCGATGTCCTGCGCGAGATGAGCGAGGTTGAGGTCCTGGTTGGCGAAATGAAGGAGATACCGCGCGCGCTTCCAGGCGCGGAAGGAGCGGAAGGAGATGCCGGTCTCCTCCTTGAACAGGTGCAGGAACCGCGAAGCCGAGAGGCCAGCTTCCGCTGCGCAAGCTTCCGCCGTCACCGGCTCCCCGGAGAAACGCTCGATGCGCGCGATCGCCCGCATCACGCGCAGGTCGAGCATGCGGCGCGGCAGCGCCTCGTCAAAGCACATCTCGTCGAATTCGGCGGTGGTGACGTCGCCATAGCGGCGCTGGCGTAGGAACGCGTAGGCGGCGAGGATTTTTCGCGCGTAGTCGGCCTTGTCCGGTCCAGTCAGGCGCTGGCTCAGTGCCTCGATCACGCCGTCCGGCATGCTCTCGGGCTCGAGCGTGACGCTGATGACGGTGCGGTAGTCGCTCGCGATGGTGTGGCGCTGGTTCGGCAGGGTCACGACCAGGACGTCAGTGGTGTGGACGTCGTCGATGGTCAGATGCAGGCTGCCCTTCACCGCGACATAGACGTGGCAGCAGCCTGCGGTGCGCCGGCGCGGCCGGCCGAGTAGCCCGGCGTAGAACACGCGCTCCGGCGTAATCAGCATCAGATGGTCGGATTCGCGACCTTTATCTTCCATCGGCGGTCCTCCTCGCGCGGCTCTTCGGCCGCCGCGGACGGGGCCACCTTAGCGGAATTTTGCGTGGTGTCACGGCGGGATAGCGCTGTCACAAATCATCGTCATTCCGGGGCGATGCAAAGCAGGCATCGAACCCGGAATCTCGAGATTCCGGGCTCGCCCTTCGGGCGCCCCGGAATGACGGTTCCCCTTCAAGCTCTCAGCCTTGGCGCGACGTTCTGCTCGATTCCAGCCTTACGTTCCGCCGCCACCGCCCGCTTGAAACCCTCGCGCTGTTGCAGGCGGGCCCAATAGGCTGTGACATGTGGCCCGAAATCCCGAGAAAGCCCGATGCTTTCTGCAAGCCGCAGGGCATAGCCGATCACGATGTCGGCGGCGGTGAAGCGGCCGGCGCACAAGGCTTCAGCATTTGCGGTCGCTGCCTCGACCGCGCGCAGGCGCCCAAGGAACCATTTTGCGTAGTCGCTGGCGACCTGCGGATTACGCCGCTCTTCCGGCTCGAGCTGGGCGTAACGGAGCACCAGCGTCTGCGGGAAGGTTAACGTCGCGTCGCTGAAATACATCCAGTTCAGGAAGGCGCCGAAATCGGGATCATTGGCGTCGACCATCAGCGGCGTCGGCCCGTATCGGGTGCCGAGATAGTGGCAGATGCCGGAAGACTCCGTCATCCGCGTCTCGCTGTCGATCAGATAGGGGATCGTTCCGAGCGGATTGATCGCGAGGTACTCCTTGGCGAAGACGCGCGGCGGGAATGGCAGCATCTTCAGCTCATACGGCAGCCCCATTTCCTCCAGCATCCAGAGCGGGCGGAAGGAGCGCGCGGCGTCGCAGTGATAGAGGGTGATCATCAGGCGGTTCCCTTGCTGCCGGGCAGCGTGCCCATCATCTTGCACAGGACCATCAGCATCACCTCATCGGCGCCGCCGCCGATCGAGGTCAGGCGGCTGTCGCGATAGGCACGGCTGACCGGCGTCTCGTTGGTAAAACCCATGCCGCCCCAGTATTGCAAGCAGGCATCGGTGAGCTCACGTCCCAAGCGGCCGGCCTTGAGCTTGGCCATGGTCGCGAGCTTCGTCACGTCCTCTCCTGCAACCAGCGCCTCGCCGGCACGATAGACCAGGGCGCGCAATAGCTCGACCTCGGTCTGCATCTCCGCGAGCTTGAAGTGCACGACCTGGTTGTCGAGGATGCTTTGGCCGAAGGCCCTGCGGGCGCGGGTATATTCGATCGTCTCGTTGATGATGTATTCGTGCGCCTTCAGGCAGGCGGCCGCGCCCCACAGGCGCTCCTCCTGGAACTGGATCATCTGGTAGGTAAAGCCCTTGCCCTCCTCGCCGATCCGGTTGCGCCTGGGCACGCGGACATCGTCGAAGAAGATCTGGGCAGTGTCTGAGGAGCGCATGCCCATCTTGTCGAGCTTGCGGGCCACCGTGACGCCCTTGCTCTTCATGGGGACGCAGATCAGCGACTTGTTGCGGTGAAAGGGTCCATCGCTGGTGTTGGCGAGCAAGCAGATCCAGTCGGCCTGCGTGCCGTTGGTGATCCACATCTTGCCGCCGTTGATGACGTAGTCGTCGCCGTCGGGGCGCGCATTGGTCTTGATCGAGGCGACGTCGGAGCCAGCGCCGGGCTCGGAGACGCCGATGCAGGCGACGTAATCGCCCGCGATCGAGGGCGCCAGGAACTCGCGCCGCATCTCGTCAGAGCCGAATCGGGCCAGCGCCGGCGTCGCCATATCAGTCTGCACGCCGATCGCCATCGGCACCCCGCCACAGGTGATCGCCCCTAGCTCCTCCGCCATCATCAGCGCGTAGGAGTAATCGAGGCCCGAGCCGCCGAACTCGACCGGCTTGTTCAGCCCGAGGAATCCGAGGTGGCCCATCTTCTTGAACAACTCGTGCGCCGGAAAGATGTCGGCCTTCTCCCATTCATCGACATGAGGATTGATCTCGTTGGCGATGAACTTTTGCAAGCTCCGGCGAATGTCGTCGTGGTCGGCGGTGAACAGCATTTCTTTTCCTTCGTCATTCCGGGGCGCGCGAAGCGCGAACCCGGAATCCAGAGATGAGTCCAAAAAATATCGAGATTCCGGGTTCGACGCTTCGCGTCGCCCCCTGACGGCTTCGCCGTCACAAGCCCATCTGACGCGATGCCAGATCCTTCATGATCTCCTCGGTGCCGCCGCCGATAGCGTTGACCTTGACCTCTCGGTAGATGCGCTCGGCCTTGATCCCGCGCATGAAACCCGCGCCGCCAAAGATCTGCACGGCCTCCGAGGCGCAGAATGCCATGGTCTGTGTCGCCTGGTTCTTCATCATGCAGATTTCGGCCACCGGGCTCTCGCCCTGCTCGAGCCGCCAAGCCAGCATCTCCAGCATCGCCTGGGACGCCGCGACCTTCTGCGCCATGTCGACGATCTTGTGGCGGATCACCTGGTGCTGGGCGAGCGGCTTGCCGAAGGTCTTGCGCTCACGAGCATAGGCGATCGTCTCATCGAGGCAGACGCGCGCGAAGGCCGTGCAGCCGGCCGCCATGCCCATGCGCTCGCTGTTGAAGTTCTGCATGATGAATTTGAAGCCCTGCCCCTCCTCGCCGATCAGGTTCTCGGCCGGCACGCGGCACTCGTCGAAATGCAGCATCGCGGTGTCGGAGGCCCACCAGCCCATCTTCTTCAGTTTCGTACGCGACAGGCCGGGTGTGTCGCCCTCGATCAGCAAAAGGCTGACGCCGCCGGCGCCATCACCGCCCGTGCGGACGGCGACGGTCAGATAGTCGGCGCGCATGCCTGAGGTGATGAACGTCTTCTCGCCGCTCACGACGTAGTGATCGCCTTCACGCCGCGCCTTGGTGCGGAGGTTTGCAACGTCGGAGCCGCCGCTCGGCTCGGTGATCGCGAGCGCGGAGATCTTTTCGCCGGCGAGAATCTGCGGCAGCACCCTGGCCTTGATCTCGGGCCGCGCGGCGCGCGCGATCGGCGGCGAGCCGATGGTATGGCTCATCAGCGACGCACTGATGCCGCCGGCACCGGCGCGCGCCAGCTCCTGGCTCGCCACGATCCTCATGAACTGGTCGGCGAGGACGCCGCCAAATTCCTCGGGGAACCCAAGCCCCAAGAGGCCGATCTCGGCGGCCTTGCGATACAACGCGCGCGGGAATTCGCCGGCCTCGTCCCACTCATGGGCGTGAGGCTCGATCTCCTTTTCGACGAAACGACGCATCACGGCGCGGAAGGCGTCGTGCTCGGCGGTATAGAACGGGCTCGTCATCGCGTGATCGCTTTCGCTGGCGGCGATTCTTGTTGCCACCATGGCCGGAACACCACCCGCCCACTTGCGTCGAGTGGCTGGGCCGGGGGCACCCGACTTCGGTCCGGCCATGCGCCAGCAACTCAACGCAAGACAGTTTAGCCCCTCGCGGACCAACTCCGAACCAAAAAGAAACTTGCTCAAAACTCAGGCCAGCCCCTCGGGGCCGGCCTGGCATGTTGCACGGCAATGAGAGGCAGACGGCGCAAGACCGCAAAAGGAGGGACACTTGACCGTTCGCCATTACGACTGGATCGCCCATCACAGCCGCCGCGCGCCTGACAAGATCGCGGTCGTCGATTTCGCCAGCGAGCGCCGCTTCAGCTACGCGCAATTCGACGCACGCATCTCGCGCCTCGCCACGCATCTGCGCGACAGCCTCAAGGTCTCGCGCGGCGATCGCGTGACGGTGCTGGCGCAAAACACGACCGACACGCTGGAGGTGCAGTTCGCCTGCTTCCGGCTCGGCGCGGTCTTCGTGCCGCTGAATACCCGCCTCACCGTTCCCGAATTGCAGTTCATCGTCGGCGATTGCGCGCCGAAGGTGATGGTCCATGACGGCGATCTCGCCGAGACCGCGCTTGCGGTGACAAACCTCTGCGGCGTCGGCACGACGCTACTACTTGGCCCTGGAGGCTCGTACGAGGCCGGCATCGCGGCGGCAACGCCGCTCGACCGGATCGAGCAAGTCACGCTCGATGACATCTCGACCATCATGTACACCTCGGGCACCACGGGTCACCCCAAGGGCGCGACCATCACCCACGGCATGACGTTCTGGAATTGCGTCAATCTCGGGGGCCCTGCCGGCATCGGGCCGTCCACGGTGCTGCTCACCGTGCTGCCGCTGTTCCACACCGGCGGGCTCAACTGCTACACCAACCCGGCGCTGCATGCCGGCGGCACCGTGCTGATCATGCGCACCTTCGATCCCGCCCTCGCGCTGCAACTGCTCGGCGACCCCACGCAAGGCATCAACGTGTTCTTCGGCGTGCCCGCGATCTACCAGTTCATGGCGCAGCATCCGGCCTTCGCCACCACGGATCTGAGCCGGCTCGTGACCTGCGGCGTCGGCGGCGCGCCGATGCCGCTGCCGCTGCTGAAAGACTGGGAGACGCGCGGTGTCGCGCTTCAGCAGGGCTACGGCATGACCGAGACCTCGCCGGCCGTGCTGGTGCTTGACCGCGAGGATGCAGCGCGGAAAGCAGGTTCCGCCGGCAAGCCGGTGCTGCATACGGAGGTGCGGATCGTGCGGCCCGACGGCAGCGATGCCGCTGTCGGCGAGCTTGGCGAGCTCTGGGTGAAGGGACCGAACATCACGCCCGGCTACTGGAACCGGCCGGAAGCCAACAAATCCTCCTTCACGGACGGCTGGCTGCATACGGGCGATGCGACGCGCATCGATGAGGAGGGTTTTTACTACATCGTGGATCGCTGGAAGGACATGTACATTTCCGGCGGCGAGAACGTCTATCCGGCCGAGGTCGAGAACGTCCTGCATCAAATCGCGGCCATCGCGGAAGCCGCCGTGATCGGCATTCCCGATGCGCAATGGGGCGAGGTCGGCCTTGCCATCGTTGCGCTCAAGCCGGGACAAACCTTGAGTGAAGCGGATATCTTCGTGCACTGCGCAGCCAATCTCGCGCGCTTCAAATGTCCGCGCCAGGTCCGCTTCGTCGACGCGCTGCCACGCAACGCCACCGGCAAGATCCACAAGCCAACGCTGCGCCAGGAATTTTCGGCCGCTTCGGAAGTCGACAAGGCCACGCGAGCGACCGCCTGAGCATCAAACCTCGCGCGGCTGCGTGTCGCTTGCGACTTCGATCCCGACCACCGGCAGGCCGAGGCGGCGCGAATCGCCCGCGGCTGCAAAGCGCGGACAAGTCCATGCCAGCGTGGCCTCGTCGGACGATGGCAGATCCAGGCGCAGCTCGAAGCCACCCTCGTGGATCGCGATCGATCGGTCGGCGATTTGTACGCCGTCGAGGTAAAAGCGAAGCCCGATTCGATCGAGGGGTTCGCGGATGTTGAGGCATTCAACACGAACGACGTTGCGGCCGGGGCTTCCGCCGATCCGGACCGCGGCCTCGGGCTCGCTCCAGCGGAAGGCGCGGCCGTGCCAGGTCTCCCCGGCATTGAAGCCGGCCTGCGCAAGCACCTGATCGCCCAACCGCTGCAAGAGAGCGCCGCCAGCCTCGCGAACGCGCTGGATGCAATCGAGACGCTGAAAATCGATCAGGGCAGCAATGTAGTGCTTCATCCAGCGCGCGACACTCTCGCGCGAGCCGACATGCGCCAGAACGGTCAGGACGCAACGGGCAGAGGCTGCTGCGAGTCGCGCCGCGCCGCGCGCGAGGAGGTCTCCAAACAGCGCAGGCTCGACCCAGCGCCGGAATCCGTCCCATGTCTCGCGAGGTCGTTCCGACCAAGAATGGCGATCAAGCACCAAGGCGCGAAGCGCGCTCCGCGCAAGCGCGGGATCGAAATTGTCCTGGCTGCGCCATTCCACGGGAATTTCCAGAAGCTCGCTGCCGGGCTCGAGTCGTCCTTCGCTGAGGTAGCGGATCTCACCTTGCACGAAATCGAGCGTGAACGTCTTCAAGTCGGACAGCCGTCCGATATAGTAATGATGGAAGCGCGCCTCTTCCAGATACCCGATGACGTGGCCGCGCGCGTGGTAGGCGGCCGCGAGCACCCATTCGGCGAAATGGCCGAGCTCCTCGCGCAGGCCGCCGCATTCCTCATAGGCCTCACGCCGCGTCACGAAGCATTGGTCCAGCACCTTGCGCCATGGATGCACCTTCATGCCGAAATCGATGTCAGCCTGGTACATCGCGGCCTCCGCTTCGGAGAGGCGATTGTGGCAGACCGGAATCGACTTGCAGGAAAAGCCCGACCATTCGGGATGATCCTCGAAGGCGCGGACACAGAGCGCGAGCACGTTGGGCTCTGGCCAGCAGTGCGATTCCGTGAAGAACAGATATCTGCCGCGCGCCTTCGCCGCGCCGAACGCACAGAGGCCGATGTCATGAGCCGAGTCGGAGAATTCGAGCCGCGCCTCACCGTCGGCAAGCGCGGACAGATTCCCGCGCGGCGAGAAGTCCGGCGGCACGACCAGGATGATCTCGTAAAGCGGACGCGCGAGGGTCTGCGACATCCAGCCCTGCCATGACTGCTCCCATTGCCCGCGGTGAAATTCAAGCGGAATGATGACGGAGAACAGCGGACGCTCGGCGTCGGGCGCGGCTTGCGGACTGGGCATGAATGACACTGGCAAATGGATTCAATAAAAAGCAACGCCGGCGAAAGAGCCGCTAGACCGGAAGGAAAAGCGCGAACGATTCGTCCACCGTGCGGCGCAGATGGTCACGGTACAACGCGTAATTGACGTTGTCGGGAGAGATCCGCCCCAAGGTCGGCGTGTTGACGTTTCGCGCCGGGACGAGGGCGATCGGTGCCGCGATCGGCGTCAGCTGCGAGCCCGGGCCGGCACGCAGCGTCGAGATGATGCCATACATCTCGCCAGCCACCGTCGGCCGCGACACCGTGATCACCCGGTGCTGCCCGTGCCGGTTGATGACGAGATAGATGAAGCCGGACTGATGGGGAACGGCGACCTCGCCGGTATGCTCGTAGGCGGCGTCCGTGCGCTCACCCTCGCGGAAAACCAGCGACGACACTTTCGGCTCCCAGGCGATCTCGGTGCGGTAGGCAAAGAGCGCATCCTTGTCGCCGAATGACGGCCGCAGCGTGATGTAGACGTCCTCGAGCCAGGTCACCGCGCGGTGCGAATAGGAGCCGAGACTGTCGGGCGCGACATCGTTGCCTGCGCCAGGCGCCGGCGGTGCGACGTGATTTTTCCGCAAGGAGACTCCCAAGGCCTGCTCCAGACGCACCGTGGTCGCCAGCGTGAACGGGCGCCGGCCGCCCAGCACCTTCTCCAGCGTCGACAGGCTCAGCTTGGCCTGCTCGGCCAGCGCCTGCCGGGAGATACGCCGTTTGGCGAGCTCCTCGCGGATTTTCTCCGCAACCTCGTGGCTCTGCTCGTCCGTAAGCTGCTTGTCCGGCGTCTGCATCGGTATTCCCTGCTCCAGACGGACACTCTAGCAGGACGGACAAATCAGCACAAAACCGCACAGGACCGTCTCCACGGCGGCCGGCCCGGGTGGCCGGCGGCCGAACATTGCCGATCATTCTGCTCGCGAAATCAGCGCTCCGCGGCCGAAATAGAGGCCAGCCAAAACGCGCTTCGGGAGCAGGTGAAATGAGCATTTATGACGAGACCGACAGAGACGAGCATCCCATGCTGCGAAAGCTGATCAATGTGGGGCTGTTTCTGCTGGCGCAGGGCGTTGCGGTGATCCTGATTGCTTTCGTGGCCCTGCTCGTGAGCTTTGTGCCGAGCTGGTCCGCCACGTCAGAGCAGGCAAGCCTGCTGCAGCCGGGCGAGGCCCGTTCGGGGACGCTGTTTCTGAAGGACGATGGCGCCACCACAGAGGCCGTCCGCCTCGGCATCGACGTCGACATCACCGTCTCCGGCCCGACGCTGCGCGCCCGCGTCACGCAAGTATTCAGGAATCCTACCAAGAGCTGGGTCGAGGCGACCTATGTCTATCCGATGGCCACGAGCGGCGCTGTCGACACGCTGAAGATGGTGGTTGGCGATCGCGTCATCGTCGGCGACATCAAGGAGCGACAGCAGGCGCGCGTGATCTACGAGCAGGCGCGCCGGGACGGCCAGAAGGCCGCGCTCACCGAACAAGAGCGGCCAAACATCTTCACCAATTCGGTCGCCAATATCGGCCCGGGTGAAACCGTGCTGGTGCAGATCGAATATCAGGAGCCGGTGCACCAGTCCGGCAACGAATACTCGCTGCGCGTGCCGCTCGTGGTCGGGCCGCGCTACAATCCGTCGCCGATCGTGCAGAGCGTCGATTTCCGTCCCGACGGCTCCGGCTGGGGCGCGAGCAGGACCGATCCGGTGCCGGATCGTGACCGTATCTCGCCGCCCGTGCTGGATCCCGCCAAGAATCCGCCGGTCAATCCGACCAGCATCACGGTTCGTCTCCAGGGGGGCTTTGCGCTCGGCGAGGTCAAGAGCCATCACCACGCCGTCAAGATCGAAAGCCCCGACAATGCAACGCGGATCGTTCGTCTCGCCGACGATACCGTGCCCGCGGACCGCGATTTCGAGCTGACCTGGAAGCCCGCGGTCGAGAAGGCACCGTCGGTCGGCCTGTTCCGCGAACATATCGGCGGCGCCGATTACCTGCTCGCCTTCGTGGCCCCGCCGTCGATCGAGCAAGCGACGCAAAAACCGTTGCCGCGCGAGGTCGTGTTCGTGATCGACAATTCCGGCTCGATGGGCGGCACGTCGATCGTCCAGGCCAAGGCTAGCCTCAACTACGCGCTCTCGCGCCTCCAGCCGAGCGATCGCTTCAACGTCATCCGCTTCGACGACACCATGGACGTGCTGTTCACGACATCAGTGCCCGCTGACACCGAGCATGTGCGGCAGGCAACAGCTTTCGTGGACGCGCTTCAGGCACGTGGCGGCACCGAGATGGTGCCGGCAATGCGCGCCGCGCTGACCGACAGTCTCGGCGACACAAGCATGGTACGCCAGGTCGTGTTCCTGACGGACGGCGCGATTGGCAATGAGCAGCAATTGTTCGAAACGATCACGGCGATGCGCGGCCGCTCGCGCGTTTTCATGGTCGGGATCGGCTCTGCGCCCAATACCTATCTGATGACCCGCGCTTCCGAGCTCGGACGCGGCGCCTTCACGCATATTGGCTCGGTCGAGCAAGTCGAGGAGCGCATGCGCGGCCTGTTCGCCAAGCTGGAAAATCCGGCCGTAACCGGCCTCTCCGCCAAGTTTTCGGAAGCCTCGGCCGATATAACGCCGGCGATCATTCCCGACGTCTATCGCGACGAGCCGCTGGTGCTCGCGGCCAAGCTCGACAACCTCTCGGGCTCGCTCGAGATCAAGGGCCGCGTCGGTGACCGGCCGTGGTCGGTGACGCTGCCGCTGCAAAATGCCGCCGAGGGCAAGGGCCTCTCGAAACTCTGGGCCAATCGCAAGATTGGCGATGCCGAGGTGGCGCGCACGATGCGCCAGATGAGTCCCGAGGATGCCGACAAGGCCATCTTGCGGCTGGCGCTGGAGCACCAGATCGTCACCCGGCTGACCAGCCTCGTCGCTGTCGACAAGACGCCGAGCCGCCCCGAGGGCGAGCCGCTCAAGCTCAGTGAGCTGCCGATCAACCTGCCGGCCGGCTGGGACTTCGAAAAGGTGTTCGGCGAACGGCCGCAGCAAGTACCGGTGCAACTGAAGGAGCGTCATGCGGACGCAAGCGGCCAGCCGCCGGCGCGGCGCCCGACGCCTGCGGCAGCCGACACTGTTCGCCTGCCAAAGACGGCAACCTCGGCCGAGTTGAAGATGATCGCGGGACTGATCGTGCTGCTGCTCAGCCTGGTCCTGTTCGTGTTCAACCGGCGTCAGCCCTTGCTCACTGACGCCGGGTGAAAGAGGAGGTCTCAGCCACCTCCTCTTCTTCAGCGCGCGCGGCTGCCCGTCACCCGCCCCAAAACAGCCGCGCGCGCTTTTTTCTCAATACCGTCATTGCGAGGAGCGAAGCGACGAAGCAATCCAGACTGCCGCCGCGGATGCAGTCTGGATTGCTTCGCTTCGCTCGCAATGACGAGAGAGTGAACACCAATGCGCCGCCTGATCTCTCCTCTCACCCTGGCCCTCGTCGGCGTCATCCTGTTCGGCGACGGCGCCTATATCCATGCCAAGGCATGGCTGGCGCAACTGCTGCTGGAACGCGCGTTCACCATGAGCATCGCAAGCGGTCAGCCGACGAAGCCGTGGTCATGGGCGGACACTTGGCCAGTGGCACGGATCGAGGTGAAGCGGATCGACGCCAGCGCCATCGTGCTCGCAGGATCGAGCGGCCAGGCGCTCGCCTTCGGCCCCGGACATGTCGAACAGACCGCGGATGCCGGTGAGCGCGGCGTCGCCGTCTACGCGGCACATCGCGATACGCATTTCCGTTTCTTGCGAGACGTTGCCATCGGTGACGAGATCGAGGTCACGCGCAGCGACGGCAAGCGCTTCCACTACCAGGCCGACTCCTCGGCCATCGTGCGCTTCGACGCCTCGGGCATCGATCCTAACACGCAGGGCTACGAGCTCGTGCTCTCGACCTGCTGGCCCTTTGACGCGTTCACCTCAGGCCCAGATCGCTACATCCTGCACGCGACACTGATTGGAACCGGCAGTTAGGTTTGTCATCACGGCCATCCCGTGGGATGTTGGCAGGGTCGTACTGTGCCAGATCGAGCCGTGTGACCATGCATTCACAAGTTCAATACCTGCCGATCACACCCGGCCTGTTTTCCATCCTGGTGCTGCTGTTCGCCGGGTTGATCATCCTGATCCAGCTCCGCATCCTGCGCTATGCCTATATGAAGCTTGGCGTCGGACCAGGCGTTGCGCTGCTGCTGTTGTTCGGCTCGCTGGTCGGCAGCTATTTCAACATCCCGATCACGGTACTACCCGGCAAGGCGGTGCGCTCGGGCGAGATCGTCGATTTCTTCGGCATGCGCTATGTGGTGCCGCTGGTGACACAATGGCCGGGGACGGTGCTCGCGGTGAACGTCGGCGGTGCCGTGATCCCGACGTTGATGTCGAGCTATCTCGTGCTGCGCTATCAGCTCTGGCTGAAGGCCGCGATCGCGGTGATCGCGATCGCCTTCGTCATCCACCTGATGGCGACACCGGTGCAGGGTGTCGGCATCGCCGTTCCCGTCTTCGCGCCGGTCGTAGTCACCGCGATCCTGGCCTTCCTGCTGTCGCGCGAATATGCCGCGCCGCTCGCCTATATCGGCGGCTCGATGGGCACCCTGATCGGTGCCGATTTGCTCAACCTCGACAAGATCAGCGGTCTGGGCGCTCCCGTCGCCTCGATCGGCGGCGCCGGGACGTTCGACGGCATCTTCCTGACGGGCATCCTGGCCGTGCTGCTGGCCGGCATCGCCTCCCCCTCAAGACCCAGGGAGGTCTGGTGAGAGCTTCTCATGTCGCGCACGATTAACGGTGGCTTCTAACCATGGCTTCCGGGTACGCCGTATTAACTCGGGAACTAAGCTGGCATCTCGGGCCGTAGACGTATAGAGAACGGCTCGTAGCGAACGGCTTGGCCGGACGATTTTTGATACTGTATTCCTGTTGCGGAACTTCATTGATGGACGACGAATTCAAGCAGAAGGTCTTGCAACAGCTCGATCAGATCGAAGGTCGTATCGCACTTCTGGAAAGAAACCAGCATCTCATCGCTGCGGGACAAAGGCGAGAGACGCTACGCAGCCTCTGGCGGCGACCGCCGATGTGGACATTCGAGCAATATCCGCCGCGCCTGCTCAACGTGAACAGCTTTCAGCCCGCGCCATCGATGCCGGCGAACGCACCCCGGATCGCGATGGTGACGCCGAGCTACAATCACGTGCACTATCTCGACGCCACCATCGACAGCATCCTCAACCAGAACTATCCGAACCTGCACTATCACGTGCAGGATGGCGCCTCGATCGACGGAACGGCTGAGCTGCTGAGCAAGCGCGGCAACAGCCTGAGCTGGCGTAGCGAGCCCGACAAGGGCCAATCCAACGCCATCAATATCGGCTTCTCCGGCGTCGATTGCGAGATCATGGCGTACCTCAATAGCGACGATATGCTGCTGCCCGGCACACTCGCCTATGTCGCCAGCTATTTCACGGCCCATCCGAACGTCGACATCATCTATGGGCATCGTGTATTCGTCGATCGCGACGGGCTTGAGGTCGGCCGCGCCGTGCTGCCGCCCTATCATGGCAAGACATTGCAATATGCCGACTATATCCCGCAGGAGACCATGTTCTGGCGCAAGCGGGTGTGGGACAAGGTGGGGCAGATCGACGAAAGCTTCCATTACGCGATGGACTGGGACTTCATCCTGCGCGCGCAGGCGGCGGGCTTCAAATTCGTTCGCCTGCCGCGCTTTCTGTCGTGCTTCCGCATCCACGATGCGCAGAAGACCGCCGCCACCTACGCGGTGGGCGTGAAGGAGATGGGAATCCTGCGGCGGCGTGTGCTGGGTATTGATCCGACGCAGGCCGAGATCCGCCGCGTCATCGCGCCCTATCTCGCGCTCCAGATCGCCTATCACTACGGCTACAAGCTCGGCCTCTTGAAGTACTGATTGCAGCACGCCCTATTCTACTGCGTCACAAGCACTCTTTCCTCATCCTGAGGAGCGCGGAACGCGCGTCTCGAAGGATGGCCGTGGGTAAGATCCGGGCCTTCACGGTTCGCCCGGCGATGCAAAGCATCGTCCGGAGACGCGCTCCGCGCTCCTCACCATGGGGGTCTTGTGACGCAGTAAGACTATTCCGCGCGGCGGCATGCGGGGCGCGCGGTTGCCACCTTTGCGAACTCACCCTACAAAAGGGGACGTGCCGACAAGAACGCACGCCAAGAAGAAAAAGGTGAGGAACCATGGAAGCGAAGGTAACCGCTGCGACCGCCCTGCCATGGTCTCCAGCTCCGGATGCCAGCGACGTCGTGAAGGGCATCCACGCGATGCTGCATCCGCGCAACATCGTGCTGGTCGGCGCCACCGACAAGCCCGGCAACTATGCCGAGCGCATCTGGAACAACCTGATCAGGTACCGATTCGCAGGCTCGCTGTTTCCAATCAACGCGAAGCGCGAAACGATCTGGGGCGTGACCTGCTACAAGGATTTTTCAAGCCTCCCCGAAAAGCCCGATCACGTGCTGGTGCTGGTGCCGGCGCGCTTCGCCGTGCAGGTGATCCGCGATGCCGCCGCGGCTGGCGCACGCTCGGCCACCATCGTCACCTCGGGCTTCAGCGAGCTGCAAGATGAAGAGAGCCAGAAACTCGCAACCGAATTGCAGCAGGCGATCCGCGAGACCGGCCTCGCCGTCACCGGACCGAACTGCCTCGGAAACTTGAGCGCCGGCGAAAACCTCTTCACCAATATCGACGACCGCGTCGTCACCATGGAACAGGGCGCAGTGGCGATCGCCGGACAATCCGGGGCCATCGTGATGGCGATCCGCCAGGCGCTGGAGGATCGCGGCGTCGGTGTCGGCTACATGGTGACAACGGGCAACGAGGCCGGACTCGAGACG
This sequence comes from Bradyrhizobium sp. UFLA05-109, assembly GCF_054185165.1. Taxonomy (NCBI): domain Bacteria; kingdom Pseudomonadati; phylum Pseudomonadota; class Alphaproteobacteria; order Hyphomicrobiales; family Nitrobacteraceae; genus Bradyrhizobium; species Bradyrhizobium sp. UFLA05-109. The sequence goes on from NZ_JBBIAR010000017.1 coordinate 66,694, forward strand.
CCGGACCTCATGCGCTATTTCGCCGAGGATCCGAGCATCCGCGTGATCGTCGTCTATCTCGAGGGCGTACGCAACACCAAGGCGTTTCGTGACGCCTGCAAGGCGGCGCGTGCCGCCAGCAAGCCGGTGATCGCGCTCAAGCTCGGCGCCTCCGAGGGCGGCCGGGCTGCGGCGATGGCACATACCGGCGCGCTTGCGGGATCCATCGAAACCTTCGACGCGATCGCAACGCGCGAAGGCGTGATCCGCGTGCGCGGTCTCGACGAGCTGATCGAGACCACCGAATGTTTCGCGCACACCATTGTGCCGAAAGGTAATCGGCTTGCGGCGGTAACGCTCTCGGGCGGCAAGCGCGGGCTCCTGATCGATGCCTTCTACGCGGCGGGGCTCGACTTTGCACCGCTGAGCCCGCATGTCAGCGGCGACCTCGCAAAAATGCTGGGTCCCGGCTCGATCGTCGGCAATCCGCTCGACGCCGGCTTTGCCGCGGTGGTCGACCCCTCCGTCTACATGAGATCGATCAAGCTGATGATCGACGATCCCGATATCGACATCGTCATCATCGATGCCGAGCTGCCGAAGGCGCCGCATGAGCTGCGCGAGCGCAACTTGCGCATCGTCAACGAGATGGCGAGCCGAGCTGCAAAACCGGTGATCTACATCAGCGCCATGTCGATCGGCTTCACCGAGTTCACAAAAGCCTTGCGGAAATCGCTGCCGCATATCGCGGTGATGCAGGGCCTCGACCGTGCCGTGACCGCGATCAAGTCGCTGCTCGACTACGCAAAGCTCGCCAAGGAAGTGCCCGATGTCGTCGCAAGCTCGAAGCCCGCGGCGCGGGCCTTGCTGGAGAAGACGCTGAAGACGGCGAACGGCGCCGCGCTCGACGAGGTCGCATCGAAGAGGCTGTTGAAGGCCTACGGCATCCCCATCTCCAAGGAAGGAATCGTGCAGACGCCGGCCGAGGCCGTGAAGATCGCCAGGCAGATCGGCTTCCCCGTGGTCGCCAAGGTCGTCAGCGCCGAAATCCTGCACAAGTCCGACATCGGCGGCGTGGTTCTCAACCTCAATAGCGCGACCGAGGTGAAGCAGGCGTTCAACGACATCACCGCGCGGGTCAAGAAGCTTAAGGGCAAGCCCAGGCTCGACGGCATCCTGATCGCACAGCAGGTCAAGGCCGATCTCGAGCTCGTGGTCGGCGCCTCGCTCGACGCCGAGATGGGGCCAGTTGTCCTGTTCGGCACCGGCGGCGTCGACATCGAACTGATGAAGGACGTCGCCTTGGCCGGCGCGCCGCTCAATGCGGTCGAGGCACGGCAGTTGATTGGCCGCACCAAGGCCGGTGTCAAAATGCGCGGCTATCGCGGCAAGCCGAAGCTGGATGAGGCCTCCGCCGTGAAGGCCCTGGTCGGCCTCTCCAACCTGATCGCGGACGCCGGCGACCGGATCGCCTCGATCGACGTCAACCCGTTCCTGATCAACGCCAGAACCGGTGTCGCCGTAGACGCACTGATCGTCCTCAACAACGCCGCCGCCCGACGCGCGGCCGCGCATTGATCGGCTTCCACTGGCCGCGCTTTGCCCATAAAATCTGCGCGCGACTCCGCTTTCCCTGGCGGCGGGGCGCGAGCCGGAACGGACTATGGCGCGCAGAAGCAATCTGATGATCGGAACCGTAACGCTGCTGGCGATCGCCATCGCGTTCGGCGGCCTGCTTGGCGTGCAGAAATACCACGCGGCCCAGAGCCGCAGCCAGCTGCGTGTCGTGTTCGAAGGTGGCTCGGCCAGCGGCCTGCGCCGGGGCGGCCCGGTGAATTTCGACGGTGTACCGGCCGGCCAGATCGTCTCGATCAAGCTCGACAATCCCCGCAAGATCGTCGCCCTCGTCTTGCTCGACAATGCGGCCCCGATCCGCAAGGACACCGTGGCCGGCATCGAGTTCCAGGGCCTGACCGGCATCGCCGCGATCTCGCTGATCGGCGGCGCGCCCTCGGCGCCGCCCGTGCCGCTGGACGAAGACGGCATTCCCGTGCTGACTGCCGATCTCAGTGACGCCGAATCGATCGTCGAGACCCTGCACAATGTCGACCGCATGATCGTGAGCAACTCGGCCGCGATCAAGGACGGCCTGCGCACGTTCGAAGATTATACCGCCGACCTCAAGGGCAAGGGCGAAGAGATCGACGCCGTGATGGGCAAGATCGACAAGGGCTTCGCGAGCTTCGACAATGCGGTCACCAAGATCGAGAACGTGGTGCCCGGCTTCGCCGACGGCAAGGCCGACGAACTGTTCGAGAAGGTGAAGGGGCTGCGCGAGCTCGCCGATACCATGAAGAAGAAGTCGGCGAGCTTCATCGAGGACGGCCGCCGCACCCTCCTCGACATCAGCGATGCCGCCAACAAGATGGCCGGCACGCCGGTGGCCCCTCGTCCGCCGCGCAGGCCCACACAGTAGAAGCGGCGATTTGCCTACCAGGCGTGACGCACGACGCCCTTGCCGGCATAGGACCGGGTGAGGCTGGAGAGCTCGCCTTCGAAGGTTGCCGCCGCGGACCAGCCGTTCAGCCAGCTCATCTCGGCCGAGGCCGTGGTCAACGCGGAGTCACGCGAGAGTGCCGCACCATTCACGACAAAGGCTGAGCCCGGCAGGCTCTGAAACACGGCACCAATGGTGCGGTCCGAATTGAAATCATGCGCCCAGGCGAGACGACCGCGCAGCGTGACGACGCCGCCATAGGCCGCAAAGGATTTGTCGGTACGAAAGCCGAGCTCGGTCCGGGTATCGGTAACACTCTTGGCAGCATAGATGAGCGCAAAGGCGTTACTGCCGACGACCGCGGCTTCAGTGTAGTTCGGCAGATTGAAGTTGGTCGCCTGAAGCGCGGCATAGGGCGTCACGCCCATCCAGGGCGTCACGTAACGATAACCGCCTTCGATGCGCCCCGAGAATGCGTTGGCGTTGAACCGGGCTTGCAATTGATCGAAGCCCGCGGCCGTGACGATGCGATTGGTGGTGACGTCCTGCCAGCCATAGGCCAGCGCAGCCGTGACGTAGGCAGGCCCCGACGTGTGACGAATGAAGGCACCTGCCTGGAACAGATCGGAATGTCCCCAGCCGAGCCCGTTGACGTTGAAGCCGGTGGCGCCACCGGCGAGCGCGAAGCCGGCGAGCGTCGATGGCGAGAAGCGATAGTCGAGGCCGACTGCCGTGCCGTACACGTTGCTCGTCGTGTTGCTGGAGCCGAGCGCAGCGTTGCCATCCGTGGCCTGCGAACCTCCAAAGCCCGCTGCCCACACATTCCAGCGCTGCTCGAAATCAGCCTGCGGCGCCTTGCGGTAGATCGAAGCGAACGCATCGCGCGCGCTCCTATCCGTGGCCTTGCCGCTCGATGAGTAGGCGCTCGCGCCAGGCTCTTCGGCAAAGGGCGTCGCGCCTGGTGCACCACCATTGCGTCCAGCCGAGAACGGATCGGTCAGGAGGTTGAGGAACAGGCTCATCGCATTGAACGTGGCCTGCTGCGAACCGGTTGCCGGCTCACCCGAAGCCTGGGTCAGGCCATTGGGACCGAGGCCCGCGAAGACGGCCGGCACGCCGCCATTGGCGTTGAAGAAGTTTTGCAGCGTAGTAGCGACGTTCTTCTGATTGACGTTGAGGCCGTACTTGGCTCCATAGTCGAGCGTGAAATTGAGATAGACGATGCCGGCGACCACGTTGGTCGTACCGATGAGGCCACCCGGCGCGGCGACTCCGGTAAAGTTGCCGGTGGCGGTGCCCGTAAACTGCATGATCTCGTATTGCGATAACACCGAGCTGCCCGGATATAGCGAGACACCGACAGTGCCGTTCAAGGTGACATTGCCGAGCACGTTGGCAAGGCTCGAACTGATGCCACTCCCGATCTGCACGAGGTAGAGCGCGCCGGACTGGAAGGCGAGGTTGCCCTGAACCAGCATGCTCGAGCCCGGTACGCCGTCGCCGGGCGCAAAGATGCCACCAGAGGCGATCATGGTGTTGCCGACAATGCCGAAGCCGGACAGCGCGCCGCCCGCGTTTGCGGTGGTCAGGCTCGACTGGGAGTTCACGCCGTCGATTTCCAGTACACCGCCATTCACGGTGGTGGTCCCGGTGTAGGTATTGGTGCCCGAGAGGATCAGCTTTCCGCTGCCGACCTTTTCCAGGTTGCCGGAGCCGGTCGGACCGCAGCCGCAGGGATTGTAGTCGCCGATGACGCCGCTCACCTCGGTCGAGAGATTGTTCCCCCCGACGACGAGTGTGTTGCCGCCGCCAATGTAGTAGTTGCCGCTTCCCTCGATCGAGCCGGCGGTGATGCGGCCATCGCCATTGGGACCGATGCTGCCGCCAAAGTCGACGATGCCGGTTCCGGTGGTGATGAAGAGCGCATTGCCGCCGGTGGAGTTGTCGTAAAAATCCGTTTCGCCGCCATCCTTGGTGATGATGGTGGCGTTACCGGCGGTGGAGAAGGCGCCGAACCGGGTCAGGCCAGTTGCTTCGTTGGTAATCGTGGCATTGCCGGCGGTCGCCGTATCGGTTCCGGACGGCTGGCCGAAGACGGTAGCTCCGAAATTCGCGTTCACGATGGTGGCGGAGCCCGCCGAGGACTGCTCGAGAAAGAGAGTGCCACCGCCGTTCTGGTTGGTGATCTTCGCCGAGCCCGCGGTGGTCTGAGCAAGGAAGATCGTGCCGCCGCCATCGTTGACGATGGTCGCGTTGGCAGCGGTTGCGGTATCGGTTCCCCCAAACGAGCCGAAGAACGTTTCGCCACCGTTGAGATTGGTGATCGCAATCGAACTGGCGCTGGTCGCATTGAAGAACGTGGTCGTCGCCGCGCCGTCATTCAGGATCGAGGTGATGCCCGAGGTGTTGGCGTTGACGATGTTGAAGAAGCCATCATTGGTAACCGCACCGACGATGCTGCCGGTGTTCGTGGCGTCCCCGAGCTGAAGCGTTGCGCAGGAGCAGATGAAGGTGCCGCCGGTATAGGTATTGGCTCCCGTCAATGCGAGCACGCCCGGCCCCTGGACGTTCAGACCGCCGCTGCCGACGATACGCGAGGCGATCACCGCCGACGGATCGGTCGAGCCGGTAAGATCGGCGACGCTGATCGTCGTTCCGCCTGCGGCGAGCCGGAGGTCGCCGCCCTGGATGGTGTAGATCGAGAGGTCGCCGGTAAGATCGAACACGACGCTGCCCGTGAGCTGCACGCCGGCGGACGTGACCGTCACCGTGCCGCCCGTGGCTGGCGTAGAGGTGCCCGAAGCGCCGAAGACCGTCGTGGTCAGCGCGGATGGATCGTAGACGGAGCTCACCGTGCCGGGATCGTTGGTCCAGTTGGTCGTGGTCGTATCCCACTCGCCGCCGCTGCCGTTGACGGCGCCATTCGGCGTGGTCTGTGATCCATTGAAGAATTGCTGAGCGCTGACAGGAGCCGGCGCAACAACACCACTCAAGGCCAGAATGACCCAGACGATCGGTCGAAGGGCTGTGGCAACGTGCCACGACCCGTCGCGCCTGCTCAATGGCGACCGAAACTCCACCCCCAACGCCCCACATCCCCAGCGCTCCCAGCAGCGCCGACGGGAAATTAGGCGATGGGGTCCCTGCGTGAAACTACGTGCCCCACGGAATCGGCCGATTCCCGTACAACCCGAACAGATTCAAGCGCGGTTGTTGCAACCACGCCACGCTTCGCGAGGTTGCGGTTATCATCCCGCGCACGCTATGCCGGCCGCGAAGGCCAGCCCGCGGCCGGTTGCCGCAGGAGTCCCCCGCACAACATCTCCCTGGTAGTGGATCCTCGCTCACGGCGGGGCGACATCGGAAGGTGTGGCGCTATCGCGGGATACCTCACCCGTACACGAACGCCTTGTCATCCAGATCCGTCTTCGGAATCTCGTCCTTCTCGGTCCAGTAGTCCTGGCTGTGCTGCCATTCCGGCTTGTCGCCGCGCTTCGGCAGCAAGTCCATGTTGCGCATCATGTAGCCGGGGTTGAAGTTTTCCGGATCGATCCAGGGCAGGATCGGCATGTTGTGGTCTTCGGGCCGCAGCTTGACCTCGACCCTCTTGGCGCCCTTCTCCTTCATATGACCGAGAAGCCGGCAGACGAAATCGGCTACGAGATCGACGCGCAGCGTCCAGCTGGCACGGAAATAGCCGAACACCCACACCATGTTCGGCACATCCGTGAACATCATGCCGCGATAGGTGACGGTGTCGCCGAAGGCGAGCGGCTTTCCGTCAATCTCGAAGGCGACGTCACCGAGCGAGGCCAGATTGAAGCCAGTCGCGGTCACAATGACGTCGGCCTCGAGCAGCTTGCCGGATTTGAGCTGGATGCCGTTCTCGACGAAGCATTCGATCTCGTCGGTGACCACCGAGGCCTTGCCGCTGGCGATGCCCTTGAACAGATCGGCATCGGGCACGAAGGCGATGCGCTGCCGCCACGGCCGATATGTCGGCGTGAAATGCGTCTCGACATCGTAGTCCGGACCGAGGATCGCGGAGATCTGCCCGATCAGCTCCTTCTTCACCTGCTCGGGCTTCGCCACGCAGAGTTTTGTGAACGCGTCCTGCTCGAACAAAATCTTCCGCCGTACGATCTCGTGGATCCATTCCTCATCCACCTGGAGCCTGCGCAACTCCTCGGCGATCTCGATGGCATTGCGGCCGATGCGGAAATAGGTCGGCGAGCGCTGAAGCATGGTGGCGTGCGCGCACTTGTCCGCGATGTTCGGCAGCAGCGTCGCGGCCGTTGCACCCGAACCGATCACCACGACCTTTTTGCCGGTGAGATCGAGATCATCAGGCCAGGTCTGCGGATGGACGATGCGGCCCTTGAACTTGTCCATGCCCTTCCATTCCGGCGTGTAACCTTCGGAATGGCGATAATAACCTTGGCACATCCAGAGGAAATTCGCGGTGAAGGTTCTTGTCTCGCCGGTGTCGGTCGTCACCGCCTCGATGGTCCAAAGATTGGTGTCGCTCGACCAGCGCGCCGAATTGATCTTGTGCTTGTAGCGAATGTGCTTGCCGAGATCGTTCTCCTCGATCACGTCGTTCATGTAGGCGAGGATCTCGTCGGCAGTCGCGATCGGCGGCCCCACCCAGGGCTTGAAGCGGTAGCCGAAGGTGTGGAGATCGCTGTCGGAGCGGATGCCGGGATAGCGATGCGTGATCCAGGTGCCGCCAAAGCTGTCTTTCGTTTCCAATACGACGAAGCTCGTACCAGGAAGTTGCTTCGTCAGATGATAGGCGCTGCCGATACCGGATATCCCGGCGCCGACGATCAGGACATCGAAATGTTCAGTGGCTTGCTGTGTGGTGGGCTGACTACGGACAGCGACATTCATTGTTGATTCTTTGCCTTTTTGAGGCCGCCCTTGATCAGGCGACGCGTTTCCTCCGCGACGGGTTCATGGTTGCCCATCGCGCTTCCGCTTCAAAATGACATAGATCAAATCGCAATCAAATCACAGCGCCGCACCCCAGCTCCGCGCTGTCTGCAGAATCCAGTCTCGATAGAGCGTGAGCGGCGTGACGCCGGTCAAACCGCCGCAGCCCGCGCTGCCATTCGGTCCCGTCGACCAGCTGATGACGCCGACGACGACGGGGCCGTTGGGCTTGTCCTCGAACGCGGGACCGCCGGAATCGCCGGTGCAGGCGCCGATTCCGGTGCGAACGCCGTTGGTCACGGGGTCCACGAGCCTCATTTGCAGCGTACCCGGCTGGCCTGTCACGACGAGGCCCGCAACGCGAGTCACGCCACTGCTCTTGCCGTCGCCGGGCACGGTGACGCCGACGCCTGCGATGGTGAAGCGGCCGCCGACCACGATCGGAATTTGCGGCGCGCCGATCTGCGATGTTGATTTTCCTTTGAGTGGAATTTCGAGTTGCAGCAACGCCACATCGGCGGTCGCACGATGTGCCAGCATGGCCTGCATGTTGAAGCTCGGATGGATCGCGACCGCACGCACATTCTGCAATTGCGGTTTGCCGTCGGCGCCATAGTCGAGGATCTTGTAGTCCGCGCCCGGCTGCACGCAGTGTGCTGCGGTGAGCACCAGCCTCGCTGCGATCAAGCTTCCGGTGCAGAAATTGCCGCGCGATCCGACGATCGTGACGATGGAACGCGCAACGCCTTCGGACTGCGGCGTGCCGCCGCCGACGATGGCGTGGGTGGGCGCGGTGAAGAGCAGCGCCACTGCTGCGAGCAGGATCGACGTCTTGTTCATGGGCGAGTGTGGTAGCCGCTGGGACGCCATTAGCCAAGAGACACTTGCCGAGAGATCGTTCGTGCTGGCCGTTGTGGCGGCAGCGTGCTAGCGGTTTTCACCTGATATCGACGAGGGCAGGACGGTGACGATCGGCGCTGTGATTTTTGACTTTGGCGGTGTGTTGACGAGCTCGCCCTTCGAGGCCTTCACACGCTTCGAACAGGAGCGTGGCCTGCCGGCCGACATCATCCGGCGCACCAACGCCGCCAATCATCTGGAAAACGCCTGGGCGAAGTTCGAACGCGCCGAGGTCGACGTCGAAACTTTTGACCGGCTGTTCGCAGCGGAATCGCTCGCGCTGGGCGCGGAAGTGCGCGGTCGCGACGTGCTGCCGCTGTTGCAAGGCAATTTGCGGCCCGAGATGGTCGAGGCGTTGAAGCGGATCACGGCGCATTTCAAGACCGGCTGCATCACCAACAATCTCCCCGCCAATGCCATTGGCAGCATGACCGGCCGCACACTCTATGTCGCCGAGGTGATGGCGTTGTTCGATCACGTCATCGAATCCGCCAAGATCGGCCTGCGCAAGCCGGATCCGCGGATCTACCGGATGATGGTCGAGGCGCTGAAGGTCGATCCGGGCGCCTGCGTCTATCTCGACGACCTCGGCGTCAACCTGAAGCCCGCGCGCGAGATGGGGATGACGACGATCAAGGTCGTGAGCGGCCCACAGGCGATTGCGGAGCTCGAGGCAGCCACGGGGCTGAAGCTCGGGTAGCCGGATCGACGGGCCGTAGGGTGGGCAAAGCGAAGCGTGCCCACCACTTTTAATCACATCGAGAAAAGTGGTGGGCACGGCGCGATGCGCCTTTGCCCACCCTACGAGAATAGAACTACTCCGCCGCCGCGACGATGCGCTCAGGAAACGCAGCCGCAAGTGCGACGCGATCCGGCTTCAGCACGCCACGCTCCGTGATCAAGCCCGTTACCAACCGCGCCGGCGTCACATCGAAGGCGTAGTTGGCAACCGGCGAGCCCTCGGGCACGATCCGCACCGTCTCGAGCCGCCCGTCGGCGGTGCGGCCGGTCATGTCGGTGACCTCCACGGCGCTGCGCTGCTCGATCGGGATGTCGCGGATGCCGTCATTGACCGCAAAATCGATCGTCGGCGAAGGCAGCGCGACGTAGAACGGCACGTTGTTGTCGTGCGCGGCGAGCGCCTTCAGGTAAGTTCCGATCTTGTTGCAGACGTCGCCATTGGCCGCGACGCGGTCGGTGCCGACGATCGCGAGATCGACCATGCCGTGCTGCATCAAATGCCCGCCGGTGTTGTCGGGGATCACCGTGTGCGGCACCCCGTGATGCCCGAGTTCCCAGGCGGTCAGCGAGGCGCCCTGGTTGCGCGGTCGCGTCTCGTCGACCCAGACATGGATCCTGATGCCGCGATCATGCGCCAGATAGATCGGCGCTGTCGCGGTGCCCCAGTCGACGGTGGCAAGCCAGCCGGCATTGCAGTGGGTCAGCACGTTGATGGTCTCGCCCGACCTCTTCTTCACGGCGATCGCCTCGATCAGCTCCAGACCATTGCGGGCAATGCCCCGGTTGATCTCGACATCCTGCTCCAGAATTTCGTCGGCACGCGCGTAAGCCGCTTCGGCGCGCTCCAGGGGATCGATCGGCGCGAGCGTCGCGCGCATCTCGTCGAGTGCCCATTTGAGATTGATGGCCGTGGGGCGCGCCACCACCAACGTCTCGTAGGCGCGCTTCAAGCCGGCATCGGAACTGTCCTCGCGCATGGCGAGGGCCATGCCGAACGCGGCCGTGGCGCCGATCAGCGGCGCACCACGCACCAGCATGGTGCGGATGGCGTCAGCCGCTTCCGCGCTCGTGGTGAGGCGCGCGATGACGAATTCGTGCGGCAGCCGGCGCTGGTCGATGGCTCCGACCGACCAGCCGTCGCGCTCGCGCCAGATGCTGCGATAATGCTTGCCGTCGACCTTCATGGCGTTCCGCCTTTCGTCTTATGCGCGCAGCACGCGCCCCGCCACGGCATCGAGCTTGCTGAGAAGCTCCGGATCGCGCGCTTCGGGCGCGGTGATGAGCGCGGTGTCCAGCGCGCGGTCCGAGCCGATCGGGCACGGCTCATGCTCGCGCGGAAAATCCTTCGCCAGCCGCGCCACCAGCGCCTTGGCCTTGTCAGCGTTCGACGTCAGCACGCGGATGATGTCCTGCACCGTGACGGCGCTGTGATCCGGATGCCAGCAATCGAAGTCCGTCACCATGGCGACGGTGGCGTAGCAGATCTCCGCCTCGCGGGCGAGCTTGGCCTCGGGCATGTTGGTCATGCCGATTACGGAACAACCCAGCGTCTTGTAGGTCATGCTTTCCGCAAGCGTCGAAAATTGCGGTCCCTCCATGCAGACATAGGTACCACCGCGTGCGATTGCGATGCCTTCGGCTTCGGCGGCGGCGGCGAGATGGATACGCAGCCGCGGCGAGACCGGATGCGCCATCGACACATGCGCGACGCAGCCCTTGCCGAAGAACGAGCTCTCGCGCTTGTGGGTGCGATCGACGAACTGATCGACGAGCACGAAGGTGCCGGGCGGCAGTTCCTCCTTGAAGGAACCGCAGGCCGAGAGCGACACCAGATCGGTAACGCCGGCGCGCTTCAGGACGTCGATATTGGCGCGATAGTTGATGTCGGAGGGCGACAGGCGGTGACCCTTGTCATGCCGCGGCAGGAACACGATCGGCAGACCGGCGATGGTGCCGCGCCTGACCGGCGCCGACGGCTCGCCCCAGGGGCTCCTGATCACCTCTTCGTGCGCGCCCTCGAGCCCTGGCAGGTCGTAAATGCCGGATCCGCCGATGATGCCCAATACCGCCTGCGTCATGCCTGCTTCACCCCGTCCGCGATGTGCAACGTGGTTAAGCTATGCCAGTTTTGAGACGGATTTGGAACGGGGGTTGGTGGGGCGGATCGTCCTTGAGAGTGGATCGCAAGCGAGCGCCACACGCTCAATGTCGTCCCGGCGAAGGCCGGGACCCATACCGCGGAATCTGTCAATGGCGGATGATAAGAGTACCGAACGACGAGTCTTCGCCAAACCACTTCCTGTGGTTATGGGTCCCGGCGTTCGCCGGGACGACCTTGGGGAAGCAGTAGCATTTTTTTGCTATGCCGCCTTCACGGGCTGCAACTGGTTCGCCACCATCCGATGCAGCGTATCGACCGACTGGAAATTCTCTGGCGTGATTTCGGACTGCGGAATCGTGAAGTCGAATTCGGCTTCCACGCCGAGCATCAGGTTGACCATGTCCATCGAGGTCAGGCCGATATCGACGAGGCGCGCACCTGGCGTGACGTCCGCAGCGAGCGAGTTCTGTTCGAGGATGCCCTTCACCAGCTTGATGATGCAAGCCCGCACGTCGGTATCGAACGCTTGCATCTGCAATATCCCATGCTCTGATAAGGTCGAGACTACCGTCTACGATGGGCACAACGGGCCGGTCCCGCAATGGGCGCGACTCTTAACTCGCGTTTCTTAGTAAACGATGACTCAGATTGACTAAAACTCGTGGCTTTCTTTCATCATTAACGCGATCTCGGAAAGTCGGATGGCGCAAAAAACCAGGTCTTAACTGCTCGTTCCGAATTAGGCCTCGTTTACCTTCAATTTCGTCGACGAATTTGAATTAAATCCGTAGCCTCCGGGCCAAGCAAACATGGTCGGATGATCGGCAAGGCGCAACCGTGCCGATCTCGAACGACTAAACGGAGGCGAACCAGCATGAACGTGCGTGAAGCGGCCCTTCAACCCATCGATGACACCCAGGCAAGCTTTCTCGAGCACAGTCCCTCGCTGGTCGAGCGCACCGCACGCGTGGCGACGGTGGCAGCCGGCGAAGCCGAGGGCGTCGATCGTGATGGCCGCTTTCCCCACAAGGCATTCGACGCGGCACGCGAGCAGAAACTGCTCGGCGTGATGATCCCCGTCGAATTCGGCGGCTTTGGCGCTTCGATCTACGACGTCACCGACATCTGCTACACGCTCGGGCGCGCTTGCGCTTCGACCGCAATGATCTATGCGATGCATACGACCAAGGTCGCCTGCGTTATCCGGCACGGCCACGGCATTCCCTGGATGGAAACCATGATGCGCCGGGTCGGCCGCGACCAGTGGCTGCTCGCCTCTTCCACCACCGAAGGCCAGAACGGCGGCAACATCCGCGCGAGCGCGGCTGCGGTCGATCATGAAGGCGACATCATCGCGCTGACGCGCGACGCCACCGTGATCTCCTACGGCGCCGAGGCCGACGGCCTCGTCACCATCGCGCGCCGCGCGGGCGATGCGGCAGCCTCCGACCAGGTGTTGCTAGCGCTCGCCAAGGACGATTATTCGCTGAAGCGGACGCTGGGTTGGGAAACTCTCGGCATGCGTGGTACCTGTTCGACCGGCTTCGAGCTGAGGGTCGACTGCCCCGCCGACCGCGTCTTCCCGGAATCCTACGACAAGATCCACGCACAGACGATGACGCCGTTCGCGCATCTGTGCTGGTCGTCGGCCTGGGCCGGCGTTGCCGCTGCCGCCGTGACGCGCGCGCAGGCGTTCGTCCGCAAGGCGGCGCGCGCCTCCGGCGGGCAGATGCCACCGGCAGCCGCCCATTTCACTGCTGCGAAGATGTCGCTGGCAAAGCTCCGCGCACTGATCGCCTCCAATATCGACACCTTCGCCCATCATGAGCATGACGAGCGCACGCTCGGCTCGCTCGACTTCCAGTCCTCGATCACGCTCCTCAAGGTGCAAGCCTCCGAGCTTGCGGTCGAAACCGTGATGCACGCGATGCGCACGACCGGCCTTGCCGGCTACCGCAACGACGGCGACTTCACCATGGGCCGCCACTTACGCGACGTTCTGTCCGCGCCAATCATGATCAACAACGACCGCATCCTCGCCAACGCGGCGACCTCGACCTTGATGAGCGGCGTGCCGGCGAGCCTTCGCGACTAACATCCCTTCGAAGCTGACGCGCCTGCACGACCAACAAGAAGAATTGCAGATAACAGGAAGTCTTGGCCATGAACGTTGCCGTTCTCCCGACCTCGCCCGACGCCGCGCCGCAAGCTGTTGATCCGCTCGATCATCTCACCGATGTGCTGTTCCATCGCATGGGTTCGGACGGCGTCTATGCCCGCACGGCACTCTATGAGGATGTCGTGGAGCGGCTGGCTGCGCTGATCACAAGGCACCGTGAGACCGGCACCGAGGTCATGCGATTTCCGCCTGTCATGAGCCGGGCGCAGCTGGAAAAATCCGGTTACCTCAAGAGCTTCCCGAACCTGCTCGGCTGCGTCTGCGGCCTGCATGGCACCGAGCGCGAGATCAATGCCGCGGTGAGCCGCTTCGATGCCGGCGGCGACTGGACCACGTCGCTGTCGCCCGCCGATCTCGTGCTGTCGCCGGCGGCCTGCTATCCCGTCTATCCGATCGCAGCGAGCCGCGGACAGCTGCCGAAGGGCGGCTTGCGCTTCGACGTTGCCGCAGACTGCTTCCGCCGCGAGCCGTCGCGTCATCTCGACCGGTTGCAATCGTTCCGTATGCGCGAATATGTCTGCATCGGCAGCCCTGACGACGTCGCCGATTTCCGCGAGCGCTGGATGGTGCGCGCGCAGGCGATCGCCCGTGATCTCGGCCTCACCTTCCGCGTCGACTATGCCAGCGACCCTTTCTTCGGCCGCGTCGGCCAGATGAAGGCCGTGAGCCAGAAGCAGCAACAGCTCAAATTCGAGCTTCTCATTCCGCTGCGCTCGGAGGAGCAACCGACAGCCTGCATGAGCTTCAACTATCATCGCGAGCACTTCGGCACGACCTGGGGCATCCAGGACGCCAGTGGCGAGCCCGCCCACACGGGCTGCGTCGCCTTCGGCATGGATCGCCTCGCCGTCGCGATGTTCCACACTCACGGCACCGATCTTTCCACCTGGCCCGCCAAGGTGCGGGACATCCTGGGCCTGTCGCCGCACGTGGCGACTGACGCCCATGTCGAAGGCTGGCGCTAAGCGACGAGGCCGACCATTTCTACGGGCAAGACGAGCGTGATCCATACCAAGGTCCGATGCCGCGAGATCACAGAGTCCGATGTCGATGCTATCGCGGACCTGCTGACGCGCGGCTTCGTCGGCCGCTCGCGCGACTACTGGATCCAGGGCCTGCGCCGGCAGGCGTTCCGGCCGGTGCCCGAGGGCTATCCGCGCTTCGGCTACATGCTCGACAATGACGGCATGCCGGTCGGTGTGCTGCTTCTGATCTATACGGCGCGCAAGGATGGCGAGACCACCGCCATCCATTGCAACCTGTCGAGCTGGTACGTCGAGCCGGCGTTCCGCAACTACGCACCGCTGCTGACCAAGATCGCGCAGCGTCACAAGGACGTGACTTATCTCAACATCAGCCCGGCGGTGTGGACCTGGCCGATCATCGAGACGCAGGGATTTAGGGCGTATTGCCGCGGCCTGTTCTTTTCGGTGCCGGTGCTGTCGCGCGTGCCGCGCTGGACCAGGATCGAGGTGATCGCACCGCACGCCAAGCAGATCGAGGGCCTCGGCGAAGCCGAGACCGAGCTTTTGACGCGCCATGCGCGCTACAACTGCCTGAGCCTCGTGGTCCGCACGCCGAAGGGCGTGTTCCCCTTCATCCTGCAGCCAGTGCGCATCCGCCGCGGTTGGATCGCGCCACCTGCGATGCAACTGATCTATTGCCGCAGCGTCACCGAATTCGTCACCTGCGCCGGCCGCATCGGCCGCCTGTTGCTGCGGCTCGGTAAGATCTCCGTCATCGTCGATTCCAACGGCCCCATTCCCGGCCTCACCGGCGTCTATACCGAGCGGCGCGGCCGCAAATACTTCAAGGGCTCGCACCGGCCGCAACTGGCCGACCTCACGGACACGGAGCTCGTGCTGTACGGGCCGTAGCCTCGCGATTAATGCGAGAACTATCCTTTCGGCTGTCATGCCCCGGCTTGACCGGGACATCCAGTACGCCGCGGCTTTTCCGTACCTCATTGGCGTCTCGGAGTGCCCGGTCAAGCCGGGCGATAACAGCTGAGGGTGTGGCGAGTTCGCGCTTTTCACGGCCAATGGCACGACCGACGTGGTAAGCTCTCGGGATCACGGGAGCCGCCACCATGTCCGAGCGCAGCACGCATTGGGAAATGGTCTACACGACCAAGGGCGAGACCGAGGTGAGTTGGTTCCAGGAGAGCCCGGCGATCTCGCTTCAAATGATCCGCGCCGCGAGTCCAGGCCATGGCGCCGCCATCATCGATGTCGGCGGCGGCACATCGCGGCTGGCCGATGTGCTGTTGCAGGACGGCTATCGCTCCATTGCGGTGCTCGATGTCTCCGCCCATGCGCTCGACGCTGCAAAGGCGCGGATCGGACTTGCCGCAGCTGATATCGACTGGATCGTTGCCGACGTCACGACATGGCAGCCCGCACGTTCGTACGACGTCTGGCACGACCGCGCGGCGTTTCATTTCCTGACTGGGCCTTCCGATCGGGCGGCGTATATCGGTCGCATGCGATCGGCGGTGCGCGAGAGCGGTCACGTCATCATCGGCACCTTCGCACTCGACGGTCCAGAGAAATGCAGCGGCCTGCCGGTGCAGCGCTATGACGGCAACAGTCTTGCCGCGGAGCTCGGGCCAGATTTCGCGCTGCTGGAGACGCGTCACGACGTCCATCGCACGCCCTGGAATTCGACGCAGGCGTTTCAGTTCAGCCGTTTTCGCAGACGCGGGTGAGCAGCCCTACGCCGCGAGCTTCACGGCGTGCGCGAAGTCCCAATAGAGCTTGCGCGCTTTGGTGTAGAACGGGCCCGGCTGCAGCTCGCGCTCGTCGATGCGAATGACGGGAGCCACCTTGGCGAAATTGCCGCTCGAGAAGATTTCGTCGGCGGCGAGAAAATCGGCATAACACAAGGTCTTTTCGACCACGGTGGCACCGTCGGCACGCAAGAGGCCGATCACGCGCTGGCGCGTGATGCCGTTCAAAAACGTGCCGTTTGGCGCGGGCGTGTAGACCACGCCGTCTTTCGCCATGAATACGTTGGAATTGCCGAACTCCGCGACATTGCCGAGCATGTCGAGCATCAGCGCGTTCTGGAAGCCGCGGGAGGCGGCCTCGGCGAGCGCGCGCGAATTGTTCGGATAGAGGCAGGCCGCCTTCGCCTCGACCGGCGCGCATTCCGCAGTCGGCCTGCGGAACGGCGAAAGCGTGATCGCGTTGCCGATCGGCTTTGGCATCGGCGCCTCGTAGATGCACAGGCACCAATTGGTCGTGTCTGGATCGAACAGCACGCCGCCACCCGAGCCGTTCTGCGCCCAATACATCGGACGAATGTAGAGCTCGGCCTTCGGCGCGAAGCGCGCAATGCCTTCGCGCGCGAGCGTCATCCAGGTCTCGGTGTCGACCACCGGCTTGAGGCCAAAATTGATCGCGGATTGATTGGCGCGGGCGACGTGGCGATCGAGATCGGGCGCGACGCCTTCGAAGGCGCGAGCGCCGTCGAACACGACCGAGCCGAGCCAGGCGCCATGCGTACGCGGTCCCATGATCGGCACGTTGCCTTCGTGCCACTTGCCGTCGAAGAAGGTCCAGCTCGGCGAGTACTCGATGGGTTTTGTGCTCTCGGCCATTAGCCAGCCTCCCCTTACCGTCATGCCGCAATATGCGTCACTATTAGCCGAATTCCTAAACGATTTCCTGCGCGAAACTACCGTTAACCAGCGTGCGCAGGCATTCAGATTTGCAGTAATATCCGGCTATAGTTTGTCGTTAACTGGTGCCCCATGCCGCTCGATCCACTCGCAAAGCGCTTGTTGACCATGATGGCCGCGGCAGCTCCCGCGGCGCGCGCCCGTCCGAGCGTCGAGGGGCGGCGGCAGTCACTGGCGAAACTGATGCAATTTGCGCGCGCCGAGGCTCCCGGCGTTGTGACGTCCGACGGCACGCTGCCCGGCCCCGGCGGCGAGCTGGCCTACCGTCTCTATGCGCCGGAGAACGCCGCATCGCGAGCGCCGGGCTTCGTGTTCTTCCACGGCGGCGGGCTCGTCGCGGGCAGTATCCAGACCCATGACCGCGTCGCCGCCGGCATCGCGCACGTGACGGGTTGCCGCCTGGTGTCGGTCGACTACCGGCTCGCGCCCGAACACAAATTCCCCGCCGCGATCGACGACGCGATCGCAGCGACCGAATGGGTGGCGCGGAATGCTTCTCTCCTCGGCATCGACGCCGAGCGGCTGGTGATCGGCGGCGATTCCGCCGGCGCTACGCTTGCCGCCGTCGTGTGCCAGGAGACGACGCAGAACGCCGGCCTCTCCATCGTCGCGCAATGCCTGATCTGCCCCGTGCTTGATTTCGAGGAGACCTCACCCTCGCGCGAGGCCTTTACCGAAAATCACCTGATTGATCGCGCCACGATCGAAGCCGATCTCGCCGACTATCTGCCCGACGGCATCGACGCCGCCGATCCCCGCGTCTCTCCGCTCCGCGCGTCGCGGCTGACGGGCTTGCCGCCGGCGATCATCCACACGGCCGAGTTCGATCCGATGCGCGACGAGGGCAACGCCTATGCGCGCAAGCTACTGGCTGCCGGCGTTGTCGTAGAGCATGTCTGCCACGAAGGCATGGTTCACAATTTCCATGCCATGGGCGCGATCCTGCCGCAGGCGCAGCTCGTGCTGTCGCAGATCGGCGAACAGATCCGCCGCGCTGTGGGCAGCTGAGCGTCGAGCCTAAATTGACTCAAATTTTAGCTAATTGAGCAGCAATCGTTAGGGTTACTTCGTCGATCTCTAGACGAATTATTGCCGGCTTTACCACCCGCCTCTAACACGAAGACGGCGGATAACGCACATCCAAGTTGCGACCCGCCCGACGCGGAGGTGGACGATGCGCAACGAAACGATCGCAATTCACGCCGGCTACGAACCAGAAGCGACCACGCATGCGGTCGCCGTGCCGATCTACCAGACCGCGGCCTATGCGTTCGACAGCGCCGATCATGGCGCAGCTCTCTTCAATCTCGAAGCAGAAGGCTATCGCTACAGCCGCATCGCGAATCCCACCACCGCGGTGCTGGAGAAGCGCATCAGCGAGCTCGAAGGCGGCGTCGGGGCGCTGGCGGTCGCAACCGGACAAGCGGCACTGCATTTCGCCTTCGTCAACGTCGCCGATCATGGCGGCAACATCGTTTCGGTGCCGCAGCTCTACGGCACCACGCACACGCTGCTCTCCCACATCCTGCCACGTCAGGGCATCACGGGCCGCTTCGCCGAGAGCGACAAGCCCGAGGCGATCGCAAAGTTGATTGACGAGAACACGCGCGCGGTGTTCGCCGAGACCATCGGCAACCCCGCCGGAAATGTCTGTGACATCGAGGCGCTGGCGAAAATCGCGCATGCCCATGGTGTGCCGCTGATCGTCGACAACACGGTGGCGACGCCGATCTTGCTCAAGGCGTTCGAATACGGCGCCGACATCTCCGTGCATTCGCTGACGAAATTTCTCGGCGGCCACGGCACCACGCTCGGTGGGGCGATCGTCGATTCCGGGCGTTTTCCCTGGGCGCAACACGCCGCACGATTCCCGGCCTTCAACACGCCCGACGCGTCCTATCACGGCCTCGTCTATGCCGAGCGCTTCGGCAAGACCGCCTTCATCGAGCGCGCGCGCAGCATTTATCAGCGCACCATGGGCTCGGTGCTGTCGCCCTTCAACGCCTTCCTGTTGCTTCAGGGTATCGAGACTGTGGCGCTGCGCATGGAGCGCCATGTCGAGAATGCCCGCAAGGTCGCCGAGTTCTTGCGCGCTGATCCGCGCGTGGCCTGGGTCAATTACGCCGGCTTTCCGGACAGCCCATACTACGCGCTGGTGCAAAAATATCTCGCGGGCAACGGCTCGTCCCTGTTCACTTTCGGCATCAAGGGCGGCATGGAAGCCGGCAAGGCCTTCTATGACGCACTGAAGCTGATCACGCGGCTCGTCAACATCGGCGATGCAAAATCGCTCGCCTGCCATCCGGCCTCGACCACGCACCGCCAGATGTCGGCCGAGCAGCAGCGTGCTGCCGGCGTGCTGCCGGAGACGATCCGCCTCTCGATCGGTATCGAGCATATCGCCGATATCGTCGAAGACATCGACCAGGCGCTCGCAAAGGCCTGCCCCTCGGAACGGCTTCAGGCTGCGGAGTAGACGGCAGCGCCGATGACCATCTTGATCGACAAGGATCAAGGTATTTTGAGCCCGGCCCTGGTGCCGGCGCTGGACGACGCACGCGTCGACAGTCGCGAGATCACCATCGGGCTGATCAACAACATGCCGGATCCGGCACTGAAAGCGACTGAACGACAGTTCATGAAGCTGTTGCAGGCCGCTGCCGGCACACGCCGCATCCGCTTCCAATGCTTCTCGCTGCCCTCGGTCAAGCGCTCGCCGGAAGCGCGCTGGCACGTCGAGAGCGAGTATTCCGACCTCTCCGATCTGAGGCGGCGAAGATTCGACGGACTGATCGTGACCGGCGCCGAGCCGGTCGCCCCCGATCTCGACCAGGAGCCATACTGGCGCGATCTCACCGACATCATCGACTGGGCGAGGACCAATACGCGCTCGGCGATCTGGTCGTGCCTTGCCGCGCACGCAGCGGTGCTGCATCTCGATCGCATCGCGCGGCGGCCGCTGGCCGCCAAATGCCATGGCATTTTCGAGTGCGAGACAGTCGGCAGCGATCCCCTGACTCGCGCCGCCCCCGCACCCTTGAAGGTCTCGCATTCACGCCTTAACGAGGTCACGGAAACCGACCTCGCCAGGCATGGTTATCAGGTGTTGACACGCTCGGCGAAGGCCGGCGTCGACGTTTTCGTCCGGCAATATGCCAGCCGTTTCGTGTTCTTCCAGGGTCATCCTGAATATGACGCGCTGTCGCTGCAGCGTGAATATCTGCGTGATATCGGCCGCTTCCTCGCACGCGAGCGCGAGGCCTATCCATCGGTGCCCGTGAGCTATTTTGACGCGGCGACCGAAGTGAAGCTTTTCCGCTTCGAAAAGCGCGCCAGGCATCAGCGTCATCCGGCGATGGCGAGCGAGCTGCCGGCGTTGAATTTGCGTGGCGACATCGCTGCGGGAAGCGCCGCGGCCGTGCTTTTCAGGAACTGGCTCGATTCTCTCGTCGAAGAAGCAGCCACGCCGCTGTCTCTGCGCTAATGGACCGAACAGGTTCCTCGTTAGGCATAATCAATCGTAAAGCTTGCGTCGGGCCGAGGGCGGATGGTTCATTGCTACGGCCCCGCTTGGAAACAAAGGGAAACAACTCCGGTGTGGTCGGCAATCAACGGACGCGTGAGCAATCGGCTGGCCCGGCATTTTGCCGTGAAGCCGCATCGGCTGCCGACACATGCGCCGATGGTCAGCTTCACCTTCGATGACGCTCCCGACAGCGCCGCGAGCCTTGGCGCCCCCATGCTGGAGGAGTATGGCGGCCGCGCTACGTTCTATCTGGCCGGCAGCCAGATCGGGCAATGGTCCGGTCACTGGCTCGGATTGTCCAAGGACGCGATTCTGCAACTCCATGATCGCGGCCATGAGATCGCCTGCCACACGTTCTCGCATCGCCGCGCGGCAGATCTCGACCAGGCCGCGCTTGCGCGCGAGATCGAGCAGAACCGCAACTATTTTCTCGCACTCGACCCGACGATCAGGCTCGAGAATTTCGCCTATCCGTATGGTCTCGCCTCGATCTGGCGCAAGCCGCAGCTTAGCAAGAGCTTCCGCTCGGCACGCGGCATCCTTCCCGGCGTCAATCGCGACGTCATCGACCTGCAGTTCTTGCGTTCCACGCCCTTGATCGACAAGGACATCGATGCCGATGGCGTCGATCGCTATTTCGACGAGACCGCCGCGAGCGGCGGCTGGCTGATCTTCTACGGCCACGACGTCGTCGACCAGCCGAGCCCTTATGGCTGCACGCCGTCCCTGTTGCACCACGCGCTGAAGGCGGCACAGGAGCGGGACGTTCCGATCGTGACGGTCGCCGAAGCCCTGCGACGGATCGGGGCGTAGCAGTCTTCACCTCGCCCCACTTGCGGTGAGAGGTCGAATTTGCGTGAAACGCGCAATTTGGGTGAGGGGGAGTTCCGCATGCCTCCGGCATCATCTTCGCGGTTAGAGCCCCTCAACCCGACCCTCTCCCCGCAAGAACGGGGAGAGGGAGAGCAAGCTGCGCATGAGCCTCAACACTCTTGCCACAACCGTGCCGGCATGCGACTGCCGTTCAGCTCTTCACACGGCCCGGTCCGACACGCCCATGTCCGCCCCCTCCACCGCTTCCCAACCTGCGCCGGCCGATGGCCGCGACGCGTTGTCGGTGCTGCATTCGGTGTTCGGGCTGACCGGTTTCCGCGGTGCGCAAGGCGAAATCGTTAGGCATGTGACCACGGGCGGCAATTGCCTGGTGCTGATGCCGACCGGCGGCGGCAAGTCGCTGTGCTACCAGTTGCCATCACTCTTGCGCGAAGGCTGCGGCATCGTGGTGTCGCCTTTGATCGCGCTGATGCGCGACCAGGTCGCGGGCCTGATCGAATCCGGCGTCAACGCTGCCGCGCTGAACTCCTCGCTGACGCCGCAAGAGGCTTCCGAGATCGAGCGTCGCCTGATCGCGGGCGATCTCGACCTGCTCTATGTTGCGCCCGAGCGGCTGGTCACGCCGCGCTGCCTGTCAATGCTGGCGCACGCCAGGGTCGCACTTTTTGCGATCGACGAGGCGCACTGCGTCTCGCAATGGGGGCATGATTTTCGTCCCGAGTATGTTGCGCTCTCGGTCATCGCCGAGCGTTTTCCCGACGTGCCGCGGATCGCACTCACCGCCACCGCGGACGAGCTGACGCGCAAGGAGATCGTCGAACGGCTGCAACTTTCAGACGCGCCGCAATTCGTCTCCAGCTTCGACCGGCCGAACATCCGTTACGAGATCGTCGACAAGCGCAACTCGGTCGCACAACTGAAGGAGTTCATCCGGGAGCGCCATGCCGGTGACGCCGGCATCGTCTATTGCCTGTCGCGCAACCGGGTCGAGGAGGTCGCTGCCGCCCTGAGCGATGCGGGCATTCCGGCGCTGCCCTATCATGCCGGGCTCGACGGCAGTGTGCGCTCGCGCAACCAGGATCGCTTCCTGAACGAGGACGGCATCGTCATCGTCGCGACCATCGCCTTCGGCATGGGCATCGACAAGCCCGACGTGCGCTTCGTCGCGCATCTCGACCTGCCCAAGAGCATCGAGGCCTATTACCAGGAGACCGGGCGCGCCGGCCGCGACGGCAATCCATCCGCTGCCTGGATGGCCTACGGCCTTTCCGACATCGTGCAGCAGCGTCGCATGATCGGCGAGTCCGGCGCATCCGATGAGTTCAAGCGGGCGTCGATCGGCAAGCTCGACGCGCTGGTCGGGCTTGCCGAGACCGCGCATTGCCGGCGCAGGCGGCTGCTTGCCTATTTCGGCGAGACCGTCGCGGCAGACAGTTGTGGCAATTGCGACAACTGCTTGACGCCGCCGCAGATGCGCGACGGCAAGGTGCCGGCACAGAAGCTCCTGTCCTGCGTCTACCGCACCGGGCAGCGGTTCGGAGCCATGCACCTGATCGACGTGCTGGTGGGCCGCCTGACCGAGAAGGTCACGCAGTTCGGCCACGACAAGCTGTCGGTGTTTGGCATCGGCCGCGAGCTCAACGAGAAGCAGTGGCGCACGGTGCTCAGGCAATTGGTGGCGATGGGACATTTGCAGAGCGACAGCGAGGCTTTTGGCGCGCTGAAGCTGACGGAGTCCTCACGCGGAGTTTTGCGCGGCGAGACGGAAGTCTGGCTACGCGAGGAAGCCCCTGGCACGCGCCTTCGCGCCAGCCGTACAAAATCTCGTCGCGGCGATCTTGCGCCGGCGTCGAACGCGCCACAAGCCGACGTCGATCCCGAATTGCGGGCACGCCTGCGCGCCTGGCGCTCCGAAGTCGCGCGCGAGCGCGGTGTTCCCGCCTATGTCGTGCTGCACGATGCAACGATCGACGGCATCGTTCGTGCCTGGCCGACGACGCTGGACGAGCTGCGCAACGTGCCCGGCATCGGCGACAAGAAGCTCGAGCACTACGGCGAGGAGCTGCTGCGAATGGTCAGGATGCGGTAGGGTGCGCTCTAATGGCTCGTGCGCGCTCCACGTCGTCATCCCGGACAAGCGTAGCGAAGCGGAGCGCAGATCCGGGATCCATACCGCGTGATCTATCTTGAGGCACGCACGACGTCGTTCTTCGCCAAACGCGACCCTGTGGTTATGGGTCCCGGGCTCGCGACTTCGTCGCGCCCCGGGACGACAGTCTTGATGGGGCCGCCTTAGCCGTTCCGGAACGCGTAAGCGTAGCCGTTGAGTGCGGGCGCGCCGCCGAGGTGGGCGTAGAGAATCTTCGCGCCCTTCTCGAAATAGCCCTTCTTGGTGAGATCGATCAGGCCTTGCATCGACTTGCCCTCGTAGACGGGGTCGGTGATCATGCCTTCGAGACGCGCGGTGAGGCGGATGGCCTCCTTGGTCTCTTCCGACGGCACGCCATAGGTGGGATAGGCGTAGTCCTCGACCAGCACGACGTCGTCTTCGACGATCTCCTTGCCGAGCTCGACGAGTTTCGCGGTGTTCTGCGCAATCCACAGCACCTGCGCCTTGGTCTGCGCTGGCGTGAAGGACGCATCGATACCGATCACTTTTCGCGCGCGGCCGTCCGCGGCAAATCCAACCAGCATGCCGGCATGGGTCGAGCCGGTGACTGTGCAGACGATGATGTAGTCGAACGTGAAGCCGAGGTCCTGCTCCTGCTTGCGCACCTCTTCGGCGAAGCCGACATAGCCGAGCCCGCCATATTTGTGCACGGAAGCGCCGGCCGGAATCGCGTAGGGCTTGCCGCCCGCGGCCTTCACTTCCTCGAGCGCCTGCTCCCAGCTCTTGCGGATGCCGATGTCAAAACCGTCCTCGACGAGGCGCACGTCGGCGCCCATCACGCGCGACAGCAGGATGTTGCCGACGCGGTCGTAGACGGCGTCCTCGTGCGGCACCCACGCTTCCTGCACCAGGCGGCACTTCATGCCGATCTTGGCCGCGACGGCAGCGACCATGCGGGTATGGTTGGACTGCACGCCGCCGATCGACACCAGCGTGTCGGCATTCGAGGCGATCGCGTCGGGAATGATGTATTCGAGCTTGCGCAGCTTGTTGCCGCCGTAGGCAAGACCGGAATTGCAATCCTCGCGCTTGGCATAGATCTCGACGTTGCCGCCGAGATGCTTGGACAGTCGCTCCAGCTTCTCGATTGGCGTCGGCCCGAAGGTCAGCGGATAGCGCGCGAATTTTTCGAGCATCGTAAGGTCATCCCGATTGGCGTTGAGCTGGAGCGAACGATTAGCATCAGCCGCAGGAAATGTGCTCTCAAAAGGGGGCGAAATATGCGACTGATCGTTGCATATTCTTCGCTATTTGATCTATTTTCTTTCATCAGATACACATTCTGCGGAAATTTCTTTCATGCCATCGAGACTCGATCGCACCGACCTTAAGATATTGCGATTGCTGCAAAATAACGGCCGGCTCAGTAATGCTGAGCTGGCCGAAACTGTCGCCATCAGCCCTGCCACCTGCCATCGCCGCACCCAGCGCCTGTTCGAGGACGGCTTTATCGCCTCGGTGCGCGCCATGGTCGCGCCGAAGATGGTGGCCAAGGGCACGCTGGTGATGGTCGGCGTCGTGCTCGACCGCTCGACGCCGGAGAGCTTTGCGATCTTTGAGCAGGCGGTCGCGAAATTGAAATTCGTGCTCGACTGCCACCTCGTCGCCGGCGATTTCGATTACTTCCTCAAGATCCGCGTCGGCGACATGGAGGATTTCAACCGCATCCATGGCGAGCAGCTCATCGCGCTGCCCGGCGTTCGCCAGACCCGAACCTTCTTCGTGATGAAGGAGGTCGTCGACAATGCGCCACTGGAGTTTTGAGCGGCCCAGGCCATCGTCCTCGCGTCAATCCGGACCGAGACGCTAGCCGCCCGCGACCCCTTCCGCCGACTCCTCACGGCCGTCCCTCGCCTTGCCGCGTAGCGCGATCTTGTTGCCGTCGTAGGTGAGCGTCCACGTCCAGGCGTCGCCGCCTCCGACATATTGGAGGTCGATGACAAATGTCCGCTCGTTCTGCCACGTGCCCTTGGCGGCGCGAACACCGAAAATGCCTGGCGGACTTTTGCGGTACAGGCCATCGAGACCGATCGGCCCGTCGAGGCGACGCCGCGCGGGGTCGCCCGCGTCCGTCTCCACAACATAGCGCGGGTTCTCATCGGCCAGGAACAGCGTCAGTGTCTTGATGCCCGAGGCGTTGTCGGAAAACTTATAGGTCTTGCCCGAGATCGCAGACGCGGTTGCGGGCGTGGCGCCGACCGATGTCGGCTTCTCCATCGACACGTCCGCGACCAGCTTTGCCAGCTGTTCGGCCGCAATTGCATCGGCCGGCAAAGCAGACTCGGATTTGACGGCGGCAGAGATCTCGTCGGCCAGCTTGCGGAATGGACAGAAATTGGTCGCCGTCATCACGGCGACGATGTCGCGCTCCGGCAGTACCATGATCACCTGACAATGATAGCCGACCGCCATGAAGACAGGCTTGTCGGGAATGGCCCAGAACTGGTTGGCGTAGCGCAGCCCGGGCTCAAATCGCGCATTCATGTCGATGGTGGCATGATTGACGGCATCGAGGAAATCCGCCGGCAGCAATTGCTTGCCCGCCCACTCGCCCTTGCGCAGATAGAGATAGCCGATCTTCGCCATGTCCCGCGGCCGCATCGAAAGGCCAAAGCCGCCGATCGGGAGTTTCTGCGGATCACGGCGCCAAAACGGCTGGGCGATCCCGAGCAGCCCGAACAGCTTCTCCTGCGCATAGTCAGCGGTGCTCTTGCCGGTGATCCTGGCCACGATCGCGGATAGCAGATGCGAACCGCCGCTGTTGTAGTAGAACACTTCGCCCGGCGTATGCGCCATCGGGCGATCGAGGATGAATTGAACCCAATTGGAGCTCGCGCTCATGTCGCGAAGCGATTGCTCCCGGCCGCCGACATACCCCTCGTCCCACTCGAGGCCGGATGTCATGTTGAGCAACTGCTGGACCGTGATGGCCTTCTTGCGCTCGTCGAGATTGGCGACGTCGCGATCGGGAAAGAAATCCAGCATCGGACGATCGAGACGATCCAGCAGGCCATCCTTGTAGGCCATCGCCAGCAGCGTCGCGACCACCGCCTTGGTAGAGGAGTTGATCACGTGCGGCATATCAGCCGTATAAGGCGCGTAATAGGCATCGAGCACGATGCGGCCGTGGCGTGTTACAAGCAGGCTGTCGAAGCTGCGCGGGATGCCGGACGCGACCAGTTTGGCCAGCGCGGCCGAATCCATGCCCTGCTCTTCCGGCGTTGAGGTCTGCCATTGAGCGGTCGGCCAGATCGCCTCAGTGCCCTGTGCGCTTACGGTGTCGGAATAGATCGACGTGAGCAGGATGAGCGTGCCAAGCAGGGCGATGCTTCGTGATGAAAGCCTGACGACGAAATCAGCCACCTGCATGTTTTACCTGCCTGTGCTCGTTGCGCACAGGCATATACCACAGGCGGCACCTGCTCAATGATACAATCTCGTGAAATATACCGGCGCGCGCCGTTACGAGACCTGTTCGGCGACGCGCTCCGCCGCAGCCATGTCGCGCTCACCGTCCTCGGGACGCATCGCGATCACCGAGATCAGGCCAAGGCCGACGCCGATCATGACGTAGAAGATCGGCGCGAGCGGGGAGCCCGTGAGCGCAATCAGCCAGGTCACGAAGAACTGCGCGAAACCGCCGAAGATCAGCACCGCGACATTGTTGACGATCGCGAGCGCGGTCGAGCGGACGCGGATCGGGAACAACTCGACCAGCGTGGTGCAGTAGACGCCGAGGAAGAACGCGCTGAAGAAGCCGATCACGACCTGCGCGACCAGGAGCTTTGCGATCGACGGTTCGGCGATCACCCAGGCATAGAGCGGATAGAGCGAGACGAAATAGCCGGCGAGGGATGCGAGCAGCAGCGGCTTGCGCGGATAGCGGTCGGACACGGCGCCGGCGATGGGGACGACGACGACCATGACGATCGCCGCGATCATCTGCACCAGAAAGCTCTGCATCAGCGGCAGCTTCAGCACTTCCTTGGCGTAGGTCACGGTATAGCCGAACGTCACGTAGAACGAGACTGCGCTCGCGACCACCATGCCCATGCCGATCAGGAAGTTGCGGCCGGGATGTTTAAGCGCGGCGATGAAGCGCTCCTTGTGGACGGTTGCCATGTTGCGCTGGGATGCTTCGGGCTCGACGACCTTGGCGCGCATGTAGAGCAGGATCGGAACGATCACGAGGCCGACGAAAAACGGGATGCGCCAGGCGCCGGCCGCGAGCTGCTCCTGCGTAAATGTCAGCGTCAAGACGGCACCGAGCACTGCGCCCAGCACATTCGCCATGAGTTGACCCGCGATCTGCCACGAGCCGTAGAAGCCGGTGCGGCCGACAGGTGCCGCCTCGATCAGATAGGCCGTCGAAGTGCCGAACTCGCCGCCGACGGAAAAGCCCTGGAGCAGCCGCGCCAACAGTACGATGAGCGGCGCGGCGATGCCGGCCGTCGCATAGGTCGGGGCCATTGCGAGCAGCGCGACCGAGAGCGCCATGATACCCATGCCGAGCGTCATCGCCGCCTTCCGCCCCTTGCGGTCGCCGAAATAGCCGAGCACGAGGCCGCCGACCGGCCGCATGAAGAAACCGGTGCCGAACAGAGCGGTGGTGAGCAGCAGTGCGTTGATCTCGCTGCCCGGTACCTTCGGGTCGACCGGGAAGAACAGGTTCTTGATGACCGGCGTCATCAGCGCGAACACCGTGAAATCGTACCATTCCATCGCATTGCCGGCGATCGCTGCCACGATGGCTTTTCTGCTCGTCTGCATCTCGCGCTTGCCTGTCCGGTTTGTGGTTACTCGGCGGGTTGATGAATGGCGTCGGCGTCGGTCCATTCGTCGCCGAGGATCTCGGCCGTGGCGAACGCCTTGAGATTGGCGAAGTGAATCTCGCGATCCTCGACGAAGAGCCGGCGGACGATACCGCGTGCCAGCCTATCGGCACCTTCGCTGATCGCGGGGATATCGCCTGAGAGCTTGCCGTGGCTCAGCGTCGCCGGATAGTTGAAGCCGTAAAGTCGCGACAGCATCGGGCAGGCGCCGGCCACCCTCTCCTGGAACTGGAAGATGTCGCCGAGATCGGGCGCGCCTTCGAGCTCGGCATTGTCCATGCCTACAGGCGTCGGGAAACGATCGCGCCAGAAGCGGATATGCGGCGCGAACTCCCCGAGCTCGGACCGCAGCGCGAGATCGACCTTGAAGCCGGTGCCGAAGATGATGAAGTCGGTCTCATAGCGTCCCTTTGGGGTCGTCACGACAAGGTGGTCATTCTCAACGACGAGATCATCGATCGGGCTTGCGAGATGGAAATGCGCATGCGGGTAGGCGGAGACGCGCAGCACGCTCTGGCGCGGTGGCGGCGTCTGCGCCTTCAGCGTGTGATCGAGGAAGCGCCATTTCCACTCATCAGTGAGGCCGGCAAAGCCATGCACGACGCCCTGGCTGCCGATGCCCGTGAACTTGTTGATGCGTGGGATGTCGGCGCGCCGGATGAAGAGATCGAGCCGGGCAGCGCCACTCTCCAGCGCGACTGCCGCGTTGTCCATCGCGGATGCCCCCGCGCCGACCACGGCGACGCGCTTGCCGCGCAGCATTTCGAAGTCGATCGCATCAGACGAATGCGCCCAAAAGCGTCGGTCGATGCCATCGGCCAGCGGCGGCACGTAAGCGCCACCGAGGCCGTCGCGTCCCGTCGCCAGCACGACATGGCGCACCAGGATTTTTTGCCGCGCGCCGCGCTCGCTGACATCAAGTTCGAACAGCTCGTCGGCACGCCCGTGGATGCGCTCGACCGTCACCTCGTTGCGGACCGGCAGGTTGAGCACCTTGCGGTACCAGACGAGATAGTCCATCCACATCGTGCGCGGCGCGCGGTCGAGCCCCTTCCAGGCCTCCCGGCCGTATTGCGCTTCGTAGAACGCGCGGAAAGTCAGCGCCGGCATCCCCATCGCGGGGCCGGTCAATTCCTTCGGCGAGCGCAGCGTGCGCATCCGTGCGAAGGTGACCCATGGCCCCTCCTCACCTGCGCGCGCACGGTCGAGTACGAGGTGATTGTCGACGCCGAGCCGCTTCAACATGGCCGATGCAACGAGGCCCGCCATGCCGGCGCCGACGATCACGACGTCGACGACGGCCACGCCGTCCACGGCGCGACGCGGCACCCAGGATTTGGCCGGCAGTTCCAGCCAAGACAGATCCTGCTTGAGTCGCTCTTCGAGCGCCGCGAGGCCGGCTGCGTTAGGCGTCATCATCGTCATGAATTGGCCTTCTCGAATTCGTCGGCCACCTCATCGAGCTCGAGGCTTGCGGCCGCGCCGCTGTGCAGCTTCGCGCCGGGCATCAGCGCGACCGCCGCGCGCAGCGCGTCATTGAGGGAAGCGACCGTCGGCGTCAGCTCGCGCCCGGTTGGCGAGAGTGCCGCAAACAGGAAAGGAATGGAGACATCGAGACGCCGGGTGACGACGCCTTCCACCGGAAGGCTCGACGTCAGCACCGGCTCGACGATGGCGATGCCGAGCGACTGCTTGGCCATCGCGATCGCGGTCATCGAGGAATTGGTGTCGATGACCTCCGCGGGCATCACGGCCTCACGCTCCAGCGCCTCGTCCACGCGGCGGCGCAGCCGGTAGGGATTGGCCATCGTCAGCAGACGGCCGCCGCCGAGATCCTTCAGCCGGATCACCTTCTTCTTCGCGAGCGGATGATCGATCGCCAGACACGCGACGCACGGCACCTCGCAGACCCATTGCACGTCGAGGCCGGGATGCTGGACCGGCAGGCTGGCTAGCCCGAAATCCACCGATTGCGACAATACCGACTGCACGACATTCTCGGCCGACAGCGCCTGGACATGCACCTGAGCCGGCAGCAGCTCGCGCTCCAGCGCGGCAAGCGCGGCCGGGACGAAGCCCGCGGCCAGCGCCGGGATCGCGGCGAGGCTGAGCACCGGAAGCGCGCCGGCGCCGATTGCATTGGCGCGTTGGCGGATGTGCTTCAGGCCCATCAGGAGCCGCTCGACCTCGGCATGAAACAGCACGCCCTTCGGCGTCGGACTGATACGCGGGCCGTTGCGGGAGAACAGGAGGTAGCCGACATCGGCCTCGAGGTCCTGGATCTGCCGCGTCACGACTGGCTGCGAACGGCCGAGCAGCCGCGCAGCGCCGGTGATGCTGCCTGCCGACATCACCGCCGCGAAGGCCTCCAAGAGCCGGATGTCGATAATTTCGTTGTTCATTGGCAGGCCGTTTGCATTATTCGGATATAGCATGAATGATATTTCTTGATGTGCAAGAAGAATTATGAGAGCTTTTTGTCATGGAGCCAGCCCCTTTCCGCCATCAAAACCCGACCGGACCGGCCTACAGGCGCGGCTGGGTGGACGAGGCCGTGGCGTCGATCGAAGCCGATCAGTGCCGCTCGGCGGATACGCATCTGATCCGCCTCATCGTGCCGGCGCTCGCGGGCATCGACATCTATCTGAAGGATGAATCGACCCATCCGACCGGCAGCCTGAAGCATCGGCTGGCACGATCGCTGTTCCTCTACGCACTCTGCAACGGTCATATCCGCGAAGGCACGTCGGTGATCGAGGCGTCATCGGGATCGACGGCAGTCTCGGAAGCCTATTTCGCGCAGATGATCGGCGTACCCTTTTATGCGGTGATGCCGCGCACGACCTCGGCGGAGAAGATCGGCGCGATCGAGCATTATGGCGGCAACTGCCATCTGATCGACGATGGCCGCGCGCTCTATGCGGAGGCCGCCGCGCTCGCCGCGCGGCTGAACGGCCACTACATGGATCAGTTCACCTTTGCCGAGCGCGCCACAGATTGGCGCGGCAACAACAATATCGCCGAGTCGATCTTCACCCAGCTCAAGGGCGAGCCGCGCCCGGTGCCGGACTGGATCGTGATGGGCGCCGGTACCGGCGGCACCTCGGCAACCATCGGGCGCTATTTGCGCTACCGACAATATCCGACCCGGCTCTGCGTCGCCGACGTCGAGCATTCCGCCTTTTTCGACTGTTTCCGCAACCAGGATCGTACGCAAATCTGCGAGCGGCCCTCGCTGATCGAAGGCGTCGGCCGTCCGCGTTGCGAGCCCTCCTTCGTTCCGGGTGTGGTTGATCGCATGATGAAGATCCCGGACGCAGCGACGATCGCGGCGATGAATTTGCTGACCCGCCGGCTGCGCCGTGCGGTCGGCGGCTCGACCGGAACCAATTTCCTGGCGCTGTGCCGCATTGCCAGCGAGATGCGTAACGCCGGCGAGACGGGATCGCTGGTCACGCTGATCTGCGATTCCGGCGAGCGCTATCGCCAGACTTACTACGATCCGCAATGGCTCGCCGCGCGCGGGCTTGATCCCGCGCCTTACGAAGCCGAGTTGTCGGCCTTTCTGGAGATGGGCAAGTCGCTCAGCTTCACGGTCGCGGATGTCGCAAACCCGCAAAACTCACGAGGTGGCGCGTGACCACGCTGATTGAGACGATGGCCGGCGTGCCAGAGGGGTCGCGGCTTGGCCAGGCGCTGAATGCGCGCGCCGAGATCCTGCGCCTGAGCGAAGCCGCCCATGATGCGGTGCTGGTCCCGCGGGAGCCGGGCGGGCTGAGCCACGGCCTGCGCGCAGCGCTCGCGGCGCGGATGTGCCGGCACCTCGGCGATGCCGCGCTGACGGCGCACTACAAATCCTATCTCGCGCATTCGCATGATCTGGATGTCGCCGCTCTCGCCGAGCCCGGCAGCTGCTCGGGCGATCCACTGAACGACGCCATGGCACGACACGCCGACCTCCTGACGCTCTCCCCGCGCAAGGCAACGCGGCAGGACATCGAGACAATGAAGGCCGCCGGTGTCAGCGAAGCCGACATCGTGCGGCTGTCTGAGCTCGCCGCTTTCGTGAACTATCAGTTGCGGGTCGTTGCTGGCCTGAAACTTCTCAAACTGGTCGAGGCCCGATGAGCGAGGTCGTTCACACCTTCACCGCCACGATCCCGACCTGGTCGCCTTATGTCACCCCGGTCGAGCTCGCATCCGCAACG
The DNA here is from genome assembly GCF_054185165.1 of Bradyrhizobium sp. UFLA05-109. Lineage (NCBI taxonomy): Bacteria > Pseudomonadati > Pseudomonadota > Alphaproteobacteria > Hyphomicrobiales > Nitrobacteraceae > Bradyrhizobium > Bradyrhizobium sp. UFLA05-109. Next base: position 99,278 of record NZ_JBBIAR010000017.1, read on the forward strand.
ACGGAGCAGCTCGCGGCGATGAAGGTCACGCCTTCGAACAAGGGCGTGTCACCTTACGTGCTGACGCTGGCGCATGATCCGGAATCACTCGAGGTCCGCTCGCCGCTGTTCAACATGATCATGTACGGCAAGGACGGCCTGTCGTCCGCCGAGCGCGAGCTCGGCGCGCTCAGCGCCTCCATCGTCAACCGCTGCATCTACTGTGCTGCCGTTCATGCCTCGCGCTTCATCAGTCTCACCGGGCAGAACCATGTCGTCGAGGAGATCTTTGCCGACGAGCGCGACGCCGCGCTGGAGACGCGACAGCAGGTCTTGTTCGATTTCGCCACAAAGCTCTCGACGACACCGATCGAGGCAACGACGGATGACGCTCTCAAACTGGCTGACGCAGGCCTCAGCGAGCTCGAACAGATCGACCTCGTGCTGTCGGCCGCGATCTTCGGCTGGGCCAATCGGCTGATGCACACGCTGGGCGAACCGCTGGCGTGATGCCGGACGCGGCCGGGCCGGACGTCAGTCCTCCCAGGTCCGGATGTTGAGCGACGGCGCAAGAAAATCGGTCCAAAGGAGATAACCGCCCAGCAAGGCCAGGGAGCCGCCAACGAAGAGAAGACGATAGTAGATCGCTTCGCGCAAGAACAGCTCAACAGCTGCGATGTACAAGCCTGCAGCGAACATCGCGCTCGCAAGAGCAAAAACGACGAACTTTCGCATCCAAAACGCTCTCTTGATCGAACCTACCCGCCTTTGTCGGCGGACTGGAGGGCCCGGTTCGAAAAGAGGGGAAGAGGCTCACCCCATACGGTCCGGCGCGCCTCATCAAAGTTTCCGACCGAGATAGCGCTCGACCTCACGCCGCTCCCACTCGCCGGTCATGAAAGGCACCTTATCAAAGGTGCGCAGGCCGTGGATCAGCACGGCGGTACCCCAGCCAAAGGCGACCCAGAGGACCCAGAGATAGCGTGGGTACGTCATGATGTTGAAGACGGCGAGGACGCCGACGACGATGCAATACTGGGTCACGTGCAGGTAGAAGCCCTTGATCTTCCTGACCCTGTTGAAGGCCAGGACTTCGTCCGGCTTCATCGTTTGTTCGCCTGCTGTCATATCCATGTCTGTCTCCTTCAGGGTTGAAAAATCGATCTCGAAGACCGCGCCCAAGGCTTTCAACGACTCCATGCTGGCCGCATTGCCACGTTCGATGCGCTGGATGGTGCGGACGCTCAGTCCACTCAGCTCCGCCAGCTCCTCTTGCGACCATCCTCGTTGGAGCCTCAGCTTTTGCACAATCATGTCAGTCCTCGATTTGACGGCTGCAAACTAGCTGTGCGGCTCCATGGCGAACACGACAGCGACCCGACAGACACCTGACGTTTCCCCGACAGGAGAGCGTAAATATCGGGTTCTACGAGACAAAGCGACGATAAGGGAGGAAACGCCTAGCGACGTCTAGGGATCGCCGACGCGTCACTTTAACGTCACTTGCCTCCTACGAGCGTGCGGGCAAGGTACGGCGCTTCTCAACGAGGAGAGCTGCCATGCGCCTTCCCATTCTCGATCCGAAAAAGCTGACCGCCGAGCAGAAGCCGCTCTATGACGACATGCGAGCGGGGATCAGGGACCATTTCAAGGGCTTTGTGAACATGCGCGAGGACGGCGCGCTGCTCGGCCCATGGAATCCGTGGCTCCGCGAGCCGCGCTTCGGCAAGCCGGTGTGGGATCTGGTCAAGGCGATCGCAGCGAATCCGCTGCTGCCGGCGCCGGTGCGCGAGGTCGCGATCCTCGTCACGGGCTCGCATTTCCGCTCCGGTTATGAGCTCTATGCGCATGTGCTGGTCGCCGAGCAGCGCGGCCTGTCCGACGAGAAACTCGGGACCATCGTCGCCGGCCAGCGGCCGGTCGACCTGACCAAGCAGGAGGCCGTCGCCTACGACATGGCGTCCGCACTGGTGAGCGGCGGCGTGCTGCCCGAGCTGACCTGGCGCGCGGCAGTGAAGGAGTTCGGCGAGCACGGCGCCGCCGAACTGTCCTATCTCGTCGGCATCTATTGCATGGTCTCGGTCACGCTGAACACGTTCGACGTGCCGGTGCCGGAGTAGAAGCGGTTCCCGCGATCACTCCGCCGCCTTGCTTGCGGGCGGCGGCGGCGACCAGGCAATGCAGCGATTGCGGCCCTCTGCCTTGGCCTGGTAGAGCGCGTGATCGGCCGCGCTCATCAACGCATCGGTGCCGGACATGCTGACGCTGGCCTCGGCGATGCCGATGCTCACGGTGACGCCGAACTGGATCTTGTGGGCGGCGATATGTGAGCTCATCACGCGCTTGCGGATGCGTTCGGCAACCGTTCTCGCGCGGGACAGGCTGGTTTCGGGCAGGAGAACCGCGAACTCCTCGCCGCCGAGACGGCCGACGATATCTGACTTGCGCTTACCATCGAGGCACGCGGCAGCGACCGTCCTGATCGCGGCGTCGCCGACTGCATGGCCGTAGCGGTCGTTGACCGACTTGAAGTGATCGATGTCGAGCATCAACACCGACACCGAGCGATAATAGCGCTGGAAGCGGCTCCATTCGGCATCGAGGCTTTCGAGGAAATGGCGGCGGTTGAAGAGACCGGTCAACGGATCGGTTGTGGCCAACGTCTCCAGCATCTTGGCCTTTTGCGTGAGGTCGGTGATATCGACATAGGTCAGCATGCGGCCGCCATTCGACATCGTCGTGCAATGGGCGCGGATCCGCCGGCCGTCAGGCGTTTGAAGGTCGCGCACGTGATCGCCGGCCTTGACCTCTTCGACGCGCCTGGCTGGAAATTTTGCCAGCTCGCTTGGGGGAAGATCCGGCGCGCTGGCGCGATGCACGCGCCGCACCAGTGACGCGTAGGCCGGCCGGACTGCCGCTTCCTCATCGCTCACCTCCCAGAACCGCCGCATCCGCCGGTTCATGAAGCTCGCGTTCAGGTCGGCGTCGAGGAGAAGCACGCCGTCCTGGACGTTCTCCAGCGCGTCTCGCAGCAGCTTGAGCTCGTCGGAGGAGCGCACGATATCGGTAACGGGCGTGTAGGTCAGCATTCGCCCGCCGTCGGGCAGAGGGGTGCACTGCACGCGCATGACATCGCCGTTGGTTCGGCGCAGATCGACCGGTGTGGGGTCTCCTGCCTCGATCTGGCGAACACGCCTTGCAACGAGCGCATCGAGCTCCGTGTCCGGCACTTCGTAGGCCCCGGTATCGCGCCCATGATAGAGCAGTGTGAGTATCGAGGGATTGCTGTCGGCGACCTCTTGGGGCAGCCGCCACATCTGGCGGAATGACCGGTTGATCAGGCGCGCCCTGAGTTGCGGGTCGAGCAGCACGATGCCGGTCGGCACGTGATCGAGCGCGGCGCGCAGCGCCAGCATCTGGCTGCGCATCAAGGCGTCGCCGCGCCGGACCGGCGCCTCCTCGCTCCTCGCCTCGCCACTGGCCCTGCCGAGAGCGACACCGATCTCGCGGTCGGAGCGCCAGACCACGCGGCACGCCAGCAACTCGTCGTCCGCAAGCTTCAACTGGAATTGGTCGGGTACGCCAAGGCCAGTCTCGAGTTGGAGCGTGGCGCCCTCCTCCGACATGCGGCGCACCACGCAATCGAGCGACGATTGCCCAAAGTTGAAGATAATCTTCCCGGCCAGGAACGTTCGTTCCGGCGTCAAGCGGGGCATCACGACCTCCCAGGCGAAACCAGTTCCAGTCTGCCGCAATGCCCCCTTGCGGCAGGATAACGCAGTTGGCGATTTCGCAGGAAGGCTAACGATCTGTTGACGGGTAAAGCTGCCGCGCGAAGATCGCGCGCATGAAAAAAGCCTTGTCCATCAGTGGGCGCGAGAGAACGCGCAGCATCGTCATCCGAACAATTACGGTGCGTTTGCTTTACCGAAAATCCACCACGCAGGAAGTCAGTTGCACGCGGCATAAAGCAACACCCGATCACTGACGTCGTCGGTGAGCGGCAGATTGACCGCAATCGACTACGCCGCCGTCAGGCCGTGGGGAAACGAACTACGCTTCAGCGTGGCCAGGGCTTCGAGCGCGATCGACAGCGACGAGTCGCCGAAACCGAGGCCGAGCGAGCCCGCGGGAATGGTCGCGTGGGTCGTCCTGAGGTCGAGATAGATGTTGGGGACGGGCGGCATTGCCTCATCCTCCGCGTCGCTCTCGGCGGCGAGCGCCGGTCCGGATCGCACATGCAGGCGACGCAGCCAAGCACCGCATTGCGCATCGATGCTGGAGCGGCCATGCCCGACGTTGCGTTCGCCATCTCAGCGTCCGAAGTTTGGCGTTTTGCGCAAAGCCTTCGCCGGGTGGACCGCGACCATTCGCGGCGTCAGGTCGTATTCGCGACTGGTGGACTGTCCGGGCGAGGGCCTTTACTCTGTCGTGATTGCAACGACACACTCGCCTGCCACGCTCGCGCGACCAGAACCAGAGAGGATGACGCAATGAAGACGACATCACGCCGTGTTTTGCTGACCGGAATGGTGGGACTCGTCGCCGCACCGCAGGCCGCAAGCAGCACCTTCGCTTCGACCACCGATGCGGCGGACACGACGGTCGCCGAAGAACGCTTCGCCAGGATGATCGCAGCCGCGCACGCGCCCGACGTCACCTGCGCTCGACAGGCCGAGCGCTACGCGGAAAGGAATTGGCGGGAGTATGTGACGGCGGCCCGAGCAGTGCTGAGCGCAAGAGGGTAAGCTTTCTGCCGTTCGCGTTGGGCGACAAGGTGGCATCGGTCGCCTCCATCGGCCATCCTCGGTCGACACCTAAGGGAAGCTTCGGCCATGGCGCCGCATGAGAGGTCGCATCTGCGCGCTCAGATGAGAGAGCGACGCTTCAGGACTGCCACGATCTGCGCGGTACCACAGACTGATCGACACCCGCTTTTTCATGTCGATGATTCGATACGATTTTGCCGCGAGTGCGCGACACGGTCAGCAACGCGCTGGAAACGTCTCCTCACGCGTTAAGCAACCACCCCCTAAGCATCTCGGCGCTAGGTTGAAGCGTTCAATTCTTCGCTTAAGGGGACGCCAAGTTGACGTTTGCTGCCACGCGTTTTGGTCGCCTGCTCTCGCGTTTCCGCTCCGATCGCGGCGGAAATATCGTTGTGACCTTTGCCATTGCTCTACTGCCCGTCCTCGCCACCGTTGGCGCTGCGGTCGATTACTCCCTCGCAACGCGGGCCCGAGCCAAGCTGATGGCGGCACTCGACACCGCGGTGCTGGTCGCCACCGCCAAGAGCGAGATCACGAACACCGCAACTGCGGCACAGAGCGATGCACTGAACACGTACACCGCACAGATGTCCGCATACGGCATGACAACGAGCTCAGTGACCATCACCGTGACGGACACCGTGACCACCCGGACGGCTACCGGCACTGCAACACTGACCGTTTCGAATTATTTCATGGGGCTGCTGGGCTACAAGACCATGACGGTGTCGGCGAGCTCGTCAGCGGCGGCCTCGCTGCCCAGCTATATCGACTTCTACGTGCTGCTCGACAACTCGCCGTCACAGGGGCTCGGAGCGACCACCGCTGATATGACCGCCTTGCAGGCCGCAACCTCCGACAGTTGCGCCTTCGCTTGCCATGACACCTATACTTCAAGCTCCAAGAAGACCAAGCAAACCAGCAGTTACTATTCGATCGCGAAGAAGCTCGGCATCACGATGCGGATCGACCTGGTGCGGACCGCGACGCAGTCGTTGACGGATACGGCGACGTCGAGCGAGCTCGTCAGCAACCAGTACCGCATGGCGGTCTACACCATGGGAAGCGATTGCAGTTCCATCGGCCTGACGACGATCTCATCGCTCACCTCGAGCCTCTCGTCAGTCAAGACGGCTGTTTCTTCGGTCGACCTGATGACCATTCCCTACACCAACTACAACAACGATATGTGCACCGACTTCGACGGCATTCTGTCCTCGATGAACAGCACGATTCCGACGCCCGGCACCGGTACTGCATCCTCGCCGCAAAAGTGGCTGTTCTTCATCTCGGACGGAGTGGCCGACTACTACTACCCGTCGAGTTGCTCCGAGACCGTCATCGCTTCGTCGGGCCGATGCCAGGAGCCGCTCACCACCACGATCTGCGATACGATCAAGAATCGTGGCATCAACATCGCGATCCTCTACACCACGTATCTCGCGATCACCAACAACAGCTGGTACACCACCTACATCGCGCCCTGGCGCAGCTCGATCGCGACCCAGATGAAGGCCTGCGCGACCTCCGGCTATTACTACGAGGTGTCGAGCGACAGCAGTATCAGCGACGCGCTGACCGCGCTGTTTCAGAAGGCCATCTCCTCGGCGCACCTGACGCAATAGCGCACGCCGGAAGGCACCTTACCCTTTAGCAGCCTCGGCAAATCGAGAGATTTGGCTTCAGTTTCTCAATTTCTGCTTGATCGTCCAGCGACTGTGTCGCGGATGGTCTCTCGGCAACGTCGGCCTTTTGCCTGGCCTTGGACTGTTTTGAGCGAGGTTTAATGGGCAGCGGCTCGCCTGTCTCCTCGCCATCGTCGACACCTACGGTAAAGCCATCAGGACCGGGCTCCTGTGACGGAGACAGCTTGCCGATGCGCGACCTGGGCCGATTATTGTCGATGGTCGGCGTGGGCAAAATGTTGTCGATGGCCGGTGCCGGCGCGTCTTTGTCATTGGGAGGCGGTCGCGAGTTCTTGGCGGCTGCGGATCGTGGCGAACCTTTGGCGGTCGCTGTTCGCGCTGGAGCGTCGTCGGTCGCCATGGGTGGAGAAACGTTTTTGCTGGCCCGTGGCGGCGAACCTTTGGCGGTCGCCGATGGCGGCGAGGCAAGGATAACGGGCGGCGGATCCATCGGGACTTCTGGCGCCATTGCCGGCGGAGGCGACGAACCTTTGGCTGTCGCAGGGTTGCTGCACAGACTGAGACCGCCCCAGTGACACCTAGCCGCTGGTGGCGAGCCTTGGTCGCTCACCAAGGGCGGCGGGGCCAGCGAGGTTTGACATCGAGCGCCGCCCTGCAGCCAAAAACTGACAAACAACAATCCGACGGCAAGTAATGCAGCGCTTTTCCATCGCATCCTGAAATCCGCTTCGCTGTTGAAATCACTGACACCTTAGCTGCGCGCAATCTGGACTGCTCACATCGCGATCAAAAGGTGACCAAAATAGGGAGGATGCACTGGAGACGATGCGGGTTACTGGCATCCTGAAGCATGCCTGATCATGCGCGGCAGATACTATCGGTCGATCGTGGAGGCCGCGCGCAAGCTCCGCCAGAGGCAATTCGTGCTGGACGGCGAAAGGGGTCGCGCTCGGCGTCGATGCTATCTCAGATTTCAACGCCCTGCAGCTCTACGCCTTCGTCCTGCGATAGGCGGCGATGACCTGCGGGAATTGCGTAGTATTTCCGCCGCCGGTCAGTTGATCCAGTCGATCGTCGCGTAGCTTCCGCGCGTCGCGCGAGTAATGGTACGAGCCAGTGTAGGCGTCATGCGCGACCAAGCTCGCACCTGTAAGTTATGCCTATGGAACGTATTTGTCAGCGATACCTTTGATAGTCCCGCCTAATCCAAAACGCCTGCAATCGGTGGCGAGATCTGGTAAGCGCAACTGTCTTCTGACGACGCATCGATGCCTTGGGCGATAGCCGTGTTGGCCGGCGGGCTCGCCGCACCACGCAGCGCGGCAATGTCTTCGGATGTAAGGCCAAGGCCAAGGAGCTGTTCGTCATCGATCTTACTGAACTGCGTCCGGATACGCTGCTTCGCCGGGTCGTCTTTCGCCCGAACGAGCCTCCGTACCAGACCCGATCCTGCGATTGCGCGTCCTGCGGGGCGTATCGCGATGTCTTGCTGCAAACGATCGGTCATTTCGAGATGCTCCTCAGCAGCCGAAGCACCTCGCCGAGAACGATCGAGACTTTGCCGCTCGTTCTCTGCGGCTAAAAAATGTAGCCAAACATCCGATGAAGCTAAGCAGCCCGGCACGCCGGCGCCCTTCTCGATCGCCGCTGCAGCGGCTATTGCGAACGCATTGAGTAGCGCGGTTACCAAACGAACCGGGCACCGAGCGGAATCTGACAGACCAAGCTGTCCTGCTTCGCCATCGCCGAATTCACGATGCGCGTCAACGAAACCTTCAACCGGTCGTCAGTCGTCAAATTGTAGCGAATGTATTCGGTGACCGGCTGATTCTCCTCGTCCAGGGTCTGATGCACGTCGGAAAAAAACAGTCCACGGCCCGGCAACACGACGAACGCGTTGATGGACAGTCCGCCCTGCAAGGAGATGCTGGGTTGCCCCGCACTCTCATTTACGCATTGGCCAAAATCGGTCAGCAGCCTGACCGGCCTTGTGGTTTGCAGGGCGTTGACGACATCGGTGTACTGCGACGGCGCCGGCTCGGCGGCGGCCGACGCGCCGTGTCCGGGCAGGCCGGACAACAGCCACATGAAGCTAACCGCAGCGAGATATTTTGAATTACTCATCGTACCAGTCCTCTCAAGAGTTTCAGCGATAGCGCTGGTCGTTGTCGGCCGGAAAGACCGCCATCATTCGGGGCACGAGCGCCTTGTCGCCCGGTCCAAACAGGTCCCTGCGCGTCGCCGCTGCGATGGGTTGGTGTCGGAGCTGGCTGACGCCTTGTGAATGCCGGCTGCGATCGGTCGACGATCGCCTCAACTCATCGCGAAGCGATATCGTCGATGAATCTTCCAAGAAGCTCGTCAAAAACGTCCGGCGCTTCCCAGAACGGCGCGTGCCTCAATCCCGGCAGGCGATGGCACCGTCCTCCCCACAGATTTGCATATTTCGGAACCTCGAGATAATCGAGATTGACGAATGGATCCTGGGAGCCGTTCACCACGGCCAGCGGGACGGCAAGATTTTCGACCAGCACGAGCTGATCGATCCCGACACCGGAACGCGCCGCTTCAAAGATCGTCTTACGCGCCAGACCGTCGGCGCGTGCGATTGCGCGACGAAATTCGGTGGGGACCGGCGCACCGAAGATCGCTTCGCCGAACTTATGGATATCCTCCGGCCGAAGATGCAGTTGTCCTGCCAGCCTCATGTGCGATGTCGGAATAAACCCTTCGGCCATGTTGTGCCGGCTTACCGGCGGAGCCCCACTGATGAACAATCCCTTGATGCCGAAATATTTCGACGCCATTTCCAGTGCGATGTGACCACCCAGCGACCAGCCGACCACCGCAACTTCGCTAATTCCGAGCAGACTGAGCATCTCTATCACCGCACTCGCCAGACCCGGACGAGTATATGTGCGGGACGGGTCGAGGGCGTCGCCGGATTCCCCGTGACCGGGCAGATCGAATGCCACAAGGCGATACTTTCTGGAGAGCGCGCCGCCAAGCTGCTTGCGAAAGACCTCGCGCGAAAGCGAATTTCCATGGATCAGCAGGACCGGCAGGTCACCGTCTCCGGTCTCCTCCACGACGATCGAGCCGTGCGAGGTAGATAATTCATGTAGATCGGTCATTGCTTGACACCTCGGGCTTGAATTGTTGCCGGGATCATTGAACCCAGAGCCTGGCTTGCTACCGAAATTGGGCACTCAGCAGTCGGATACGCGTTCACGCCGCGACGTATCGCTCTCATGGTACAGCGCATGGTCCGTTGCATCCGAAACACCTGCGATCGAAGGCGAGTGCTGGTAGGTGCAACCGTCTTCTGACGGCGCATCGAGTGCTTGGGCAATAGTCGCCTCGACCTGCGGGCTCGCCGTGCCGCGGAGCGCGGCAATGTCTTCGGATGTGAGGCCAAGGCGAAGGAGCCGCTCATCATCGATCTCGCTGAGCTGCGCCCGGATACGCTGCTTTGCCGGATCGTCTTTCGCCCGAACAAGCCTCCGTACCAGGCCCGATCCCGCGACTGCGCGTCCTGCGGGGCGTACGGCGATGTCTTGCTGCAAATGATCGAGCATTTCGAAATGCCCTTCGGCGACCGAAGCATCTCGCCGAGAACGATCGAGACTCTTGCCGTTCGTTTTCGGCGGCCAAAAAATGTAGCCGAACATCGCGACGTAGCTAAGCAGCCCAGCAATTGCGACCGCCGCATCAAACGTGACGTCGGCATCAGCAGCAGCAAGCGGCATCAGCGATTTGGCCAGAATGACCAACAGAGCAAGAATGATGAAAAGTAGCATCTCGATATCTCCGGATTTGTGGGTGAGTGTAAAATGGCTTTCGCCATCAGAAGCGCGTGCTGCCTTGTCGGTCCGACGGCCGATTGGGCGGCGAATTTGCGGCGTGAAACACATGATAATTCGAGTTGGCCGCAATCAATCGTTCGGTAGTGGACCTGATCCAATTCGCGACTAGCTGGTTGATGTTGAGTACAATCATGAGGAGATTTCTTGAACGATGTTGTGATTGCATGCGTGACGGAGACGTCACTGCTCAGAACGGCGCGGGACCGAGGGCGATGACACCGAACCTCGAGGCCAGCGCGGGAATGTCGATCAAGCCGCCACCGGCAATGATGCGGAGGGCTTCCTCGACCCCGCCGGGATAACAAACCACCGCGATCCGCAGCTGCAAATCCGAGCGGTTGCCCCAGGCATGCGGAATGTTCCTGGGAAGCGTGACCATCGTTCCAGCTTCCGCATCGAACACCTTGTCGCCGAGCGCGAAGCGCGCTCTTCCTTCCAGCACAACGAGGTATTCGTCCTCATTCTGATGGACGTGCAGCGGGGTGCCGTCGCCGGGGTCCGAGACAATCTCGACGAGCGAGTATGCACCGTTTGTATCGGCCGCCGGCACGCGTATCAGGGAACGTTCGCCAGGTCTCGTTTGCAGCCATTCGGCCGGCTTGTTGCGATCCGGGAGAGAATTTGAAGATGCCGATTGACACATTTTTCCTTGTCCATCTTTATTTCGAACCTGCCGCCCCTTGGCACCGCTGGTCCCAACTTAGGAATTTCGCAAAACGCAATCTTGAAAATTCCTGCGGTTCGCGCCGCTCATCGCCCGGTTACGAACTTGTTACGTGTACGAAGGCAGCAGCCTGCTCGCCGATGACAACGCAAGGCGCCATGGTATTGCCCGTCGTCACGCGCGGGAGCACGGACGCATCCGCGACCCGCACCCCGTCAATGCCGTGAACTTTCAATCGGCCATCCACCACCGACATTGCATCGCGGCCCATTCTCGCGGTCCCGCATTGATGCCAGAAGGTGCCAAGCCCGTTGCGGAAGAAGCGTTCAAGCTCTCGGGGATTGCGGGTGGCCGGTGTGATCTCCCGAACCGTAAAAGGTCGCAGCGCGGCGGAGTTTCCGATCTGACGTGCGACATCCAGGCCGTCCACAAGATCCTTCAGATCCTGGACATCGCCAAGGTAATTCGCATCAACTCTGACGGGATCATCTGCATCCGGCCCGGTCAGATGAACGGCGCCACGGCTCCTGGGACGCATTCCGACGACCAGGGACCAGGAGTCAGCCGGTAACTTGAGCAACGCCGCATTCTCGGGCGTGACGTCTGGCCCGCGATGCGCATAGCTGTAGAAATTGGGCGCGTCGAGCGCTGCATTCGTTTTCCAGAAACATGCAGTCTGACTTCTGGGCACGCGGGGGAGCTCGATATCTGTACTTTCCCAGACGCATCCGAACGCGACGTGGTCATGAAGATTGCGGCCGACCGCCGGCAGCTTCTGCAGCAGCGGCACGCCGGCGCGGCGCAACTCGTCCTCGTCGCCAATGCCGGACTGCATCAGCAGCTTCGGTGTCTGGATCGCGCCAAGGCAGAGAATGACTTCGCAACCGGCCGTGGCACGCAGGGTTCTTCCCTTGCAGCGGAACTCGACGCCGGTGGCACGGCGACGCTCGAACAGAATGCGCGCCACCAACGCGCCCGTTACAACCGTGATGTTCGGCTCGGCCATCCGCGGATACAGATAGGAGCGGAAGATCGACCGCCTTCTTCCCTCGCAGACCGTCTCATCGACAAACGCACACCCGCCCGGCGACTCCATCATTCGGCCGTTCGCATTCGGAAAACGCGGCAGGCCTGCTGACCCGGCGCCTTCGAGCAACGCGAACGAAAACGCATGAGGCGCGGCCGCGGGCTGTACGTGCACCGCCCCATCCTTGCCGCGATAGTCCGGATCGGCGCTTCCGGTCCACGCCTCGATTCGATGCCGATACAGGTCGAGAACGGCTTCATAACCCCACGAAGCATCGCCCGATTCGGCGGCGTAGAAATCCCAATCGGCCTGATGTCCGCGCGACCATGTCGAGACATTGATGCTGGAACCGCCACCCAGGACCTTACCCATCGAGTAAGGAATCGCGCGACCGTTCAAATGTGGATTCGGTTCGGCGACAAAACCCCAATCCAGTTCGCTGCCAAGCGTCATCGGCCAGCGGTTCGGATCGGCAATCACGTCCGCCTCTTCGCTGCCGCCGGCTTCCAGCAAAAGCACGCGCACGTTCGGATTTGCTGCGAGCCTTGCGGCGACGACCGAACCGGAGGTGCCGGCACCGCAGACGATGTAGTCGAACTTCGTACCGATTTCGGAAGTCAGGGAGCACTGGTTCGCACGAACGCGCGCGGCGAAACTCTCTTCACTGGATGCCATGGTATTGATCTCTCCATGTCGGAGGTATTGCGAACACGACATCGCGCGCGTTCAGACCAGCGACCGGGCCTTTGCATGTCGATCCGCGTTGACGAGCCCATCAGGTTCCAACTGATCACGACGAGCACAGTCGCTGCAGGTTGCTGCGGGCCGCGCTTCGGGTGAAAGGTCGAAAGAGCTGATCGGCGGCAAAGCCGGTCGGTGGCGACCGGCATCGCTTGAGAGGACCGGCACATCATCCGCTCTGACATTTCCTTGCGGCCGGCGTATCACGTTTTCAATTTCGCCTCGGGTTAATCCGAGATCGCGCAGCATGTGATCATCCATGCTGACGAGTTCAGCGATGGCGTGACGAGCCGCTAGTTCGGCCTCGATCGCCTTCGTTATTCCTTTCAGGACCGCCCGGACACGTGCGATGCCGAGGCGCATGAGCGAGCGCCATCGCGGCCGGCGCCGCGGCAAAGCGCTGATGCCATGGATTTCGTTGAGCGATTTTCGCGAATGCATTTCCATTGAATCTCTCCATGGTCTTCTTCGAGACCGAAAGGACCTGTTGGGGCGTGACGTCATGCGCCAAACCAGCGCCAGGTCATGATCGCTGGTGGTTGGCGTGGCCTCTATCTGGGATGATGATCGGGGCCGATCTTGAAGATTCCTGCGATCCGATTCAGCGTCGAGCGATGATCTGCGTGGGTGACACGCCATGGACGCGGCGAACCCAGCGCGTCAGATGGCTTTGGTCCGCAAAACCCGTTTTGGCAGCAATTTGGGCGAGACCAAATGTTCCGTCTCGAATCATCTCGACCGCCCGTTGCAATCGCAGATGAACGACGTAGCGATGTGGACTGACGCCGACGGACCGGGTGAAGGCGCGGGAAAAATGAAACTGGCTGCGGTGCGTCATTCTCGCAAGCGTCGCGACGTCAAGCGGTTCGTTCAGATGCTCGACGACGAACTCCTTCAACCGCTTGAGCATGTCGGCGGTCAGCGGAGCGTTTCGCTTCGCCCTGGTCCGCATCGCGTAACGTGCGGCAAGGATGTCGACGAATTGGCCCGCGATTTCGTTCCAGAACAGTGTCCCGCGCGGGTAGCCTTCCTTGCTTTCGCGCGCCAGCACGCCGGCCAGATCAAAAAGCGTCTGGTCGTGGCCACAGAGACGACTGCTCAACTCGGCTTCAACCGCTCCGTCTTCGGCGGCCGCGAGCGCAAACTTGTCCGGCCGCACTGCAACAAGAAGCGCATCCAGGTCCTGGACGGTGTCGGCGCAGGTATCAAGTCCGGCGGGACAGATCGCGAGCGATCCGTCGTGCGCCTTGTGATACAGCGCGCTACCCGCTAGGCGGCACGCAATCCGGCTCCTCGAAACAAAGGCGATCAGATGCTGCCGCAGACAGGCGCTGAAATGCGCGCCGCCCTTGTAGCGCAAGCTCACGACGGAGACACCGCTTTCGCCGGGCGCGCAGCCACTTGCCAATATCGTCGGCGGAGAGCCGTCTTTCTGCGCAGAGAACACTTCTCCAATATCTGCAATCATGGATGGTAACCTTCGGATGAGTGGGCAACCGGCGGCACGAAGCGTCAGCACACTGAAGATGGACCGAACCGGGCGCCTGTCCTCGGAGGAGGCCGCCAAGCATCATTCGCTCCGACCGCTGCCGGCGGCGCGATATTCATGGGAATGAGGCACTGCGGAAGTGAAACGATTTCAGGATGAAAATGCGCGCTGTGCAGTTCGATTGGCCCGCTGCCCTTCCGACGGCGGGCAATACCGGCCAAAGGCGCCGAGCCGAAGGGGATCGAAATTTTGGCCTAGATCTCTAATATGTCGAAGGAAATCGACCATAAGGAACCGTTGCTGCTGGAGATCGGCGGTCTATTGATGCCGCTAAACTCGGATCCAAGATGACCGCTTCGTTCAACACGCTCGATCTCAACCTGCTGCGCGTCTTTGACGCAGTCATGGAGGAGCGCAGTGTCCTCCGAGCCAGCCAAAAGATTAACCTCAGCCAATCGGCGGTCAGTCACTCGCTGGCGCGCCTGAGGGAGATGCTCGACGACGAATTGTTCATTCGAACCACTACGGGAATGCAACCCACCGCGCGAGCCTTGGCTATGGCAGGGATGGTCAGGGAGGCCCTCAAATCCCTCGAGGCTGCAATCGAGTTGCCGCGGTTCGAACCCGCGACCTCCAGCAGGAGATTCACGATCGCAGCGAATGATTTTACGACGATGGTCCTCGCGTCGCGCCTGCTGAGTGTGCTGAGAACGGAAGCTCCCTACGTCGACCTCGCGATCAAGCCCGTCACCCGGATCGACCTTGCGGAACAGATCGATCTCGGCAGAATCGACGCTGCCATCGGCACCTTCCGGGGAACGCCTGCACGATTCAAATCCGATTTTCTATTCGACTACGACGATGTTCTCATCACGCATACGTCGCAGCGACTCGGCGTGGTCACAACCGAGATCCTTTCCAAGATTCCCATCATCGTCGTTTCATTCGCAGATGAACAAGAGGGCGCTGTCGAGGGTTTCATCTCCGAACGCGGGCTGGCACGGCGATCCGAAATGTTCGACCGCGCCTCGTTCGAACGCGCAATGTCCGCTTCGAAGCAGGCGCCGAGGATCGCCATCTCTCTGCCCCACTTTCTCGCGCTTCCGGGCTTTCTGGACGGTCCAGGGATATCGGCAATCATTCCGCGTCCGCTCGCCGATGCCTTCGCCCGCAACATCCCGATTGCGATCCACGAGCTTCCCTATCCCACCACCCGGTTGGAAGTCTGCCTGCTCTGGCATGAGCGCCACGAAGGCGACGCCTCGCAAGACTGGTTGCACGATGTGATGGTGCGGGCGACGGAGCACCTCCGCGCCAACGCCAAAGCGTAGGCAACCGATCTCCAGGCAATTCAACAGTCGCTGGCCAGGCCCTCGAAGAGCAGCTTCCTTCAAGACGATTTGCCCCGCTCTCTCCAAATCACCGCGCACGGCGCATGCGCGTTCGCGCCGCCACGAGGAGAAAGAGCAATGAAGGATCTGATCGAAAGCAAACTTTATCGCCTGGCCGGAAAAATGTCGGGCCAATTGTCGAGGCCCGGCCAACAGCCGTACGCCGCAGCAACGGCGATCTGGGCCAAACCGGACGGCCGCATGCCACGCGCGGTGGCTCACTGCCGGACACCCGAAGATGTGCGGGCAGCAATTCTAACCGCCCGCGACTGCGAACTCCCGTTGTCAGTCCGCGGCGGAGGCCATGATTGGGCCGGCCGCGCGTTATGCGAAGGGCTGGTCATTGACGTCAGCGGCATGAACGGCGCGACCGTCAACTCCGTCGGGCCTATCGCTCAGGTTGCGGGAGGCGCACGCACCTCGGACGTTCTCGCCGTAACCGATCCGCTCGGCCTAGCGGCCGTGACGGGCTCGTGCAGTCCTGTCGGTATGGCGGGGCTCACCCTAGGCGGCGGTTATGGCCCGCTGATCGGCCGATTTGGGCTGGCGCTCGACAATCTGCTTGCCGCTGAAATTGTCCTGGCGGATGGACGCATCGTTACTGCCGAACATGGCCGCGACGAGGATTTGTTCTGGGCACTGCGCGGCGGCGGCGGAAATTTTGGCGTCGTAACCATGATGCGCATTCGTCTGCACGAGCTGCCCAACGTCGTGTCCGGCATGCTGATCTATCCGTTTTCGGAGGCCAGAACGGTCTTGCGGCGCTTTGCCGACACTGTCTCCGCCATGCCCGACGAGTTGACCGTTCAGGTCGGTGCAGTTGCCGGCCCTGACGGCGTGCCGGTCATCATGCTGGTGCCGACATGGAGTGGCAGGCAGGGACAGGGCGATGAGCATATCGCACCACTGCTTGAACTCGGAACGCTGCTCGTCAACTCCCTGGATGCGGTTCGCTACGGGACGTCGTTGTCGGTGTTCGACCCGCATATCGTGAACGGGCGGCGGGTTTTCATGGAAACGTGCTCGCTACCAGCGCTCGACAGCGTCAGCGTCGACCTTCTTGTCGAGTCCATGACCAAGGCCGTCTCGTCCGGATGCGCGATCGTGAGTCACGAGTTCAGAGGCGCGGCTTCGCGCGTGCCGGTGGAAGCAACGGCGTTCGGCCTTCGCCGCGATCATGTGATGATCGAATTTATCGCTTCGTGTCCCGATCGGGCGGACAGATCGGAAGAGCGCCGGCATCAACAGTGGGTTCGCGACACGCGGCACGCTTTCGACACGATCGCGCTTCCGGGCGGGTATCCGAATTTGCTTGGACCAGACGGCGCTGACCGTGCGGCAGGAAGCTTTGGCCCCAACGCCGAACGGCTGGCCAGGGTCAAACGGTTTTACGACCCCGACAACGTCTTCCGTTCCGCCATCCCGCTTCCGACCAGCCGGGACTCGATAGCTGCGGAATGAGGGCGGGCGAGTTGACGTCGCGTGTTTCGGCAAACTAGCGGCCCGCCGACAGACTGACGCGCAATCCGCTGCGGCCGCATCTCCGATAGACCCGCGGCGGGTTGCCAAGCGCTCCTCGTCCGAAAGACGCGTTCAGCTCAGGCTGATTACTATTCTTCAGGAAAATATATGGAACCGAGTGGTTTATCTGTTTGTCGGTATGCGGATCCAAGATCAGTCAACCGCGCCCAGCACCAGCATCCTCTGCGTCTTCATCGGCATGGTGGTTGCGTGTGTGTGGCTAAACCGACGGCCGGTATCGCCGCCGCGGCCTCGGCCGTCCGAGAGACAAAAGAACCAAATTTCGCTGCTGGTCTTTTTGCTGCTGGCTGCCGTGACCGTCGCCCTCCAGTGGCGACGGAGGTCACGGTCCTTGACGATGCGACCAGCTAAGACGCTCGAGAAACTTAGGCCGTGCAAGGCGCGAGACAGGAGAGAAGCATGACCAAGATACAGGCACACGTGACACCGTCATTCAGGCCGGAGCTGGACGACACGCAACTACAGAAAGTCGTCGGGGGCGCCGACCGTACACCCATCGCGGCCGGTCCCGAGAAGCGTACGCCCATCGCACAAGGTCCCCTGGTGTGGGTGGGTGTTGCTTGGGTGCCGGGGTGGAAAAACTGACGACGCTCTATCAGCGCATCAATACGCCCCGGAAGGGCTCGGTGCCGTGAAGCTTTATAAAGAACCGCCCCATGTGGAGCGCGTCGTCGAAGCCGTCCATCCGGGCGAAGGCGTCAACGCAGCGCACCCCGGTGTGGGGGGTGTTGGGTGGGTGCGGCTCTGAGCAAGGGCGAGATCGTCAAGGACGCCACGGCAGGTCGATCTACGGCAAGTCCTGAACGACAAAGGCCCGGTGTGCGCGCCGGACCTTTGTTTTTTCATGTATGCTCCGGATCCCATCTTGCGGAATAGCCCAGCAAGCGCCGCGCGCCCATGCGTTAAATCTGGCGGTACGCCCAACAGCGGCTGGAGGGATCGACCCCCTATGGCGGAAGGCGCGACCAAACTGGGTGAGGCTGCACATCACGGGAATGAGCATGTCCTACATCTTCATGCCGGCGGAGGGAGAGAAATTAGAAAAAAACTTGCTCTACCGCTGCGGCTCAGGTGCTCTCGGTAGGCGAGAGGGACGGGATTTCTGGGCTTCTCCGCGTGCAGTCGCCTGGCCGCGCGACACCGGAACCCACCCGATGGGCGGCCACGTGCCTCGTGACTGGCTAGGTGTTTAGTGCAAAGGCCTAGCGAGGAAGCTGGTCTGCTCCTGACATGATGCCGACAACGCCGTTCCTGTTACGCGAAATGCAACCTGGAGCCGAAATCGCCCGCCATCATCTGATTGAGGATGGGCTCTTTGGAATGACTAGCTGCTTCGGTCACGACAAAAATTCCGCTTCGCCCAATGTGTCGCGACGGGGAAAGCCAGCCATCAGGAGAAGGAGAAAGATATTACAACACTCGGCTTTACTAGAACATATTAGCTCGCTCGTCCCAGCCTTAGCTCGATCGTCACAGCCCTATGGAGCCGCCATCTGGGAGCTCAACGGTGATGGCTGGCTTGACCTTGCCGATGGAGAAATGTCCATGACACTTCCCAATCAGCCTCCAAGCATTACATCGGGCGACACTGCGTTGGTTGCCTTCTACTCCTTCGATGAGACCAGCGGTCCGATCGCGCACGATCAGCAAGGCGGTCACGACGGGACGATTATTGGCGCCACTTACGTGCCCGGAGAGACCGGCAATGCCCTGCAGTTCAACGGATCCTCGGATTATGTCAGCGTGCCCGATTCATCCGAATGGAATTTGGGAAGCGGCGACTTCACAATCGAGTTCTGGGCCAATTTTAACTCCACCCCCAATGCCGCCGGGGATCTTGCGATAGGGCAAGATGAAGGCGCTGGTGCACGGAATAAATGGTTCGTTGAATTGTTTACCGGGAGCATTGGCTTCCACGTCAACACAGACATTGGAGAGTACCTCTTTATTGCCGCACCATTTGAGCCAACCCTTGGACAGTGGTACTCGTTCGATATCACCAGGACAGGATCGTCTTACCAGTTTTATGTCGATGGGCAACTTGTCGGCTCGGCAGACGAAGCAATAGCCATTCCGGATGTTGCCGCGCCGCTGTCAATCGGGCGGGCGGAGGGAGTTTATTTCGACGGTCAGCTTGACGGTGTGGCACTCTATCACCGCGCATTGTCGCAAGCCGAGGTCCAACAAGGCTATCAGGATGGCGCGGGGACGCCAGCGGCGTCCGCGACGGCGGCGGTTTCGATTGGGGAGAACGCCACGGCGGTGATGACGGTGACGGCAACCGATCCGGACGCTGGCCAAACACTAAGCTATTCGATCGCCGGTGGCCCGGACCATACGCTATTCACGATTAACGAGACAACCGGCGCGCTCGCGTTTGTCAATGCTCCCAATTATGAGAATCCGACCGACGCCGGGGGCAACAACGTGTACGATGTGACGGTTCAAGTCTCCGATGGCAACGGAGGGTTCGACACGCAGGCGATTTCGGTGACAGTAACCAATGTCGCTGGCGTATCTCTGACCTCTAATGCGGCGACGATCACCGGCACGAATGAGGAGGACGTGCTCACTGGTGGTTCGGGCAGTAACACGCTGATTGGCGGCCCCGGAAACGACCAGCTCTTTGGCGGTGACGGCAAGGACAATTTTATCTATGCAGTTGGCGACGGTACGGACACGATCGATGGTGGCAGCGGAAAAGACACTCTTAACATTAAGGGCACGACCGCTAACGAGACGATCCACGTCACTGTGTCGGCAGCCGGTTTGATACTGGAGGGTGGCACAGTTACGAACGTCGAGGAGACTAATTTGGATCTTGGTGCCGGTACCGACACTCTGAGCTACACCGGAACCACCTCAAGCGTGACGGTCAATCTGCCAAACTCGATCGCAACAGGTTTCAGCTCGATCTCGGGCGTGGAGAACGTGACCGGCGGGTCCGGAAATGACAGGCTCATAGGAAACGCGGCCAGCAACGTGATCGACGGCGGCTTAGGAGCGGATACGCTAACGGGTGGCAGCGGAAACGACACGTTCGTATTCAAGACCCTGGCAAACTCGCAGGCTGCGGCGTTCGATACGATCACCGATTTCACTCCCGGTGTCGATAACTTTCAGATCGGGCATAATGTTATTGATCTGAGCACCGGCATCGTGAAGTCGGTTGGCACTGGTAGTCTTGCCGCAGATCTCGCGAGCGTTCTCACGATGACCAATCTGAAGGCGAATGGAGCCGCCGAAGTCACCATCAAAAGCGGAACGGATGCCGGCACTTACGTCATCATCAATGACAACCAGCCCGGGTACGATGCGAACAACGATGCTGTCGTAATGCTGAGTGGGAAGCCGTTGCTGCTGCACACGAGCGATTTCATCGTATGACCGTCACTCGTCGCGTTAGGCCTACTCTGAAGACAACGATCACAGCTTGAGCAGTAGGTTCGATATGCGCCGAGTGCACAAATTGCGCGGTAACATTGAATCGCATTTTTCCATCTGGCGAGAACACGATCACGGGAGGCCAAGATGACTGACAACACCAACCTTGTACGTTCTGTCTATAACGCATTCCAGCGAGGCGACATTCAATCTGTTCTCAATGCCCTCAGCCCTGGTGTCAATTGGAAGTACTACGGCCCCGTGCCCTGGGCCGGTGAACGAAAGGGACTTGAACAGGTCGGCGCGTTTTTCCAAATCCTGGGAGACGCATTGGACATAAAAACCTTTGAACCTTCCGAGTACATCACCGAGCGCAGCAATGTTGTCGTGTTCGGACGCACGGATGCCATCGCTCGAAAATCTGGCCAACGATACGAAAATCGGTGGGCTCATGTGGTCACAGTCGAGAATGGAAAGATCATTGGTTTTGTCGGTCATGACACAAGTCCACTGTGACCCAATAGGCCTTGACCTCGCAGTTGGTGGCGGAAATCTTCGGTTCTCCGGGTCTATCGAATGCTTAATTAGATCGGCAACGGGATTTCTCTGGCGAGAAAAATGCAGGGAAACGGCCGGATTATCGGCCTTTCTCCCCGTCGAAGTACGAAATGGCTTCGGCTGGGTGGCGGAGAGAGTGTCAGTCAATCCTCATTGGAAATTATAGCATTTTCGAGTTTCCCAGAGCAAAACCTACAGTTTGAGCTACGCATAAAACGCAATTTGCCTCCGACAAAGCCTATCCACCAATGGTCGCTCATCGATAACAACGCCGTCTCCAACTCGATTTCGCTCGGCAACGTAGTGCGGCGTAAGAAGGCGCATAGCGGCAGTTGGCGGTCAGTGAGCCGCGCAAGCGACAATTTCATGAGGCGACTTGCGGCTTGCATCTTGCGGCGGTGAAAACACCGCCAGATATCCGCTGTCGCCCGCGAGTTGATGCGTGACGATCTCGCGATAGCCTACCGCGGAGAGTTCGCAGCGCAGCAGTTCGATCGGCGTGCCATGCCGTTCCGTCGGACGCTCAAGGTCGACAATCCCGATCCTGGCGCCAGATTTCAGGGCAGGTGCGAGATTGTAGAGGAAGGCATAGGGCTGGGCGATCTCGTGGTACATGTGCACCAGAATGGCCGCATCAAGCGAAGCGGCAGGCAGCCGCGGATCGTGTGGTTCACCCAGCGCCAACTTCACATTTGACAGCTTCAGCTGCGCGACGTGCTCGCCAAGCTCGACCAAATAGTCGCGCGTAACATCTTCCGCGATCACCGAGCCTGTGGGGCCAACGAGTGGAGAGAGACGAAGGGTATGGTAACCGCTGCCGGCGCCGATATCACCGACTGTCATACCGGGCTTAAGTTCAAGGATGCGGGCGATTTGACCGCTTTCATCGAGAGAGTCCCGGCGCACTTCGCGGGTGGGACTGACGATCGGCGCGACGGGACGTTGCGGTGCGGGAAATTCCGCAGCCGGGAGGCCGGGCGGCGCCAGATAACTGATATCGGCCGCGCCGGCGTGACCGGCGATCAGCGCTGCAACAAGTATGACAGCGCTGGCCCGTAGCGTCTTCCCCATGTTCGCTCTTCCGAGTAACCGGCGCCTAGGTCCAGAACCGAAATTAACGCCGTGGTCAGGCGGCCCAGTGTCGATATCCTAGCGGATGGCAGCCACGATAGATACGGCAATGAGAATGATGGTAACGAGCGCACCTGAAACATAGAGAATGGTTCTGATGCTGCCGCCTTTGGCGGCGTTGCCGCCGCGTAAATAGACCGCAACGTGGATTAGACGAATTGCGATATAGATCCAAACGAGCGTTGCAAGCGTGGCGGGTCCTACCCCCACCATCATAGCTAATACAGCCGGAACCACAAAAGGCGTCAGCGCCTCCACCGTGTTCATGTGAACGCGATCTATCCGGTACAGCAAGTTGTCGTCATCCAACGGCAGGACGGGCCCGGAGAGTGCCCCGGCCCTGCCTTTGGACGATCCTGAATAGACCGCCAGCCCAATTGAAAGGAGGCAAAGGAAGAGCACTCCGACAATGCTAAACGAGTAGGCTGCCATACAGAACTCCGCAAATTCCGATCACGTCGCATGGGACACGCGAGCATCATGCCTCGCGGGCAATACGCTCGGCGTACCGCTTCAGATAGAGCGGCCAACCCTGATCACCCTCAACGCCGTCGCGCACGCCTTCCCAACCTTGACCATGACGTTCGAGGTGACGGTGCTCCAGTTCCAATCGCGTCCGGCTCGGCGTCTCGGCGATGAACCGCACCTCCCACTCACTGGTCTTGTCGGGATCGGTTTCGATTTGCCAGCGCGGGCTGATGTCCCAGCTTAGAACCACGCGATCTGGCGGATCAAAAGCCAACACACGCGCCCAGCGGCATTCGCTGCCATCGATACCTCGATCATAAACGTGTCCCCCAACCCGGGGTTCGAATACAGTCTCTGCGATGGGGACGGAGAGCAGATTGTGCTCGCGAGGCTTGAAGCTCCCGAAATCTTCAGTGAAGACCTTGAACGCGCGCTCGATAGGCGCCTCGACCACGATAGATTGTTTGATGGGCGCGGCCGATACACGTTTATTCATTGCTGGTCCTCCACTGATTTTTCGACGGCCACTTTGTAGGCCGCCAGTGTGCTGCTCCAGAACCGGTCAAGCCAGGCGCGCATCTGGCCGAGCCCCGCTGGATCGATGTGATAAATGTTGCTGGCTCCCTTTGGCTCGGCACGAACCAAACGAGATTCGCGCAGCACCTTCAGATGCTGGGAGACGGCTGACTGCGAGACCGTCAGTTCTCGAGTGAGCTCAACGACAGTCCGAGGCCGCGTGCCCACCAGTTCGAAAATTCGTCTGCGAGTGGGATCGCCGAGAGCGGCCAATTGAACGCTGTCTTTAGGCATGGCTGGCCGACGTCAGATCATTAGTCATCACTAATGATTAGCGTAGACTGATGATTGCGTCAAATGGAGATGTAGCCAAGCTTTCGCATACCGAAGGCAGGTCATGACCCGGAACTTCGCCACCCCCGCGCCGCAGCGGCAACGACGGCGAGCGTGGCCTTGGCGCCGTCCGCCTCGCCCTTCTCGAAGTCGCCTTCGGTCTGCGCCATCGAGTTCGTGACGTGAGCGAAGCAGACGATCGAGTTGCCGCTCGTCGTGCCGAAAGCGTAGAGCGCTGCGGCCTCCATCTCCACGGCGAGAGTCCCAAGATCGCGCGCTCGCGAGATCGCCGCTTCGGTCTCGCGATAGGGAGCATCCGTCGTCCAGGTCGAGCCGCGATGCAGTTTCTCCGGCAGCGAACGGCCCGCCCGCTCGACGCGATCCAGAAGGGACACGTCGGGTGCCGCGGCGAAAGCCGAGCCAGGCAGGTAGTGATAACTCGTCCCCTCGTCGCGCAGCGCGCGGTCGATCAGCACGAAATAGGGAGTCGGTCCTATGGCATTGATCTGGCCAGCCGAGGTGACGCTGACCAGCAGCCGGCAGCCCGACGCAAACAGCTGCTCGGCGACCAGGACGGCGAAGGGGGCGCCGACCGCGCAGCCGACAATTCCGACCTCGCCGACGCCGTCGAGATCGAAGGCAAGGAGTTCGGTGTGGTAGCAGGCCCAGCCTTCGTGCATCCGGCCGGCGCCGGTCCGCTTAAGGTGGCGGACGACGTCACCGTCCGGATCGAGCACGCAGATTTCGGGCACAGCGACGAGCGGCAACCGCCTCTGCCGGCGCGCCTCCCTCAACAGGGATTCAGGTCGGAACACCGAGGGCGCCGCGTGATCCTTAACGCCAACGATCGGCCACGCGGGTTCCGCGCGATGAGGCTTATCATCCATGATGCACCTGACGAGTTGTCTCAAGCCGCGGATTCGGTCGGCAGGCCTGCGGCCTTCCACTCCGGGTAACCGTCCTCAAGACGGCGAATGCGATAACCGCGGGCCCTCAGCGCCGCCACGGCCTCGAACGAAAGCACGCAATAGGGCCCACGACAGTAGGCGATCACTTCACGACCTTTCGGCAACTCGCCCAAACGTCTTTCCAGTTCGGCCAGTGGAATGTTGAGCGCCCCCGGTAGATGGCCAAGCGCGAACTCATCCTCGGGCCGCACGTCGAGCAACGTAACGAGGTCGTCCCGCAATCGCGCGACCAGATCGTCACGCGAGACGGGCTCAAGCGCATCACGTGCCTGGAAGTAATCGGTCACAACACGACCGATCTCGGCGACATTCCGTTCACCGACGCGCCCCAGCGCTTTGATCAGCGTGACCACTTCGGCATCTCCGGCGAGACGATAGAGGATGTGTTTGCCGCGACGCTCGGTCTCGACGAGACGCGCCCGCCTGAGGATCTGCAGGTGCCGCGACGTATTGGCGAACGTCAGATGTGCCCGAGCCGACAGCTCCTCGACCGTGCGTATCCCCTGCGCAAGGTGCTCCAGAAGCTCAAGCCGGTGAGCGTGGCCGAGCGCCTGCGCCACCTGGGCAAGGTTTTCATAGATCGCCTGTTTGGGTCCCGCGCTTGACACGGCGCTCCTTCAATATATCATTCAGCAGATCGATTGAATGTATCTAGCGTTTCTCACGAGGGAGTGCAAGTCCATGATTCTCCGCCAGTTCTTGCATAGCGATCCAGTCGGTATCTCCTACCTTTTCGGCTGCGGCGGCAAGGCCGCTGGTGCGGTCGTCGATCCGGTCGGCGATATTCAGCCCTACCTGCAGGCCGCCGACAATGCCGGCATGCGGATACACTACGTCATCGACACCCACGTCCATGCCGATCACCTGTCGGCGGGCCGGGCACTCGCGGCCGCAGCGGGAGCCGAGTACGTGCTCTCGACGGAGGCTGGCGTATCGTTTCCCTACAAAGGCGTGCGCGACGGCGATGTACTTCCGCTCGGCAACGTCTCCGCCACCGTGCTGCACACGCCCGGCCACACGCCCGAGCACATCTGCGTCCTTGTGACGGACCGGACGCGCGCCAACGAACCGTGGTTCGTCTTCACCGGACACACGCTCATGGTCGGCGATCTCGGCCGCACCGAACTTGCCGTGAGCGCGGAGGAAGGCGCCAGGCAACTGTTCCGAAGCGTGAGTAGGCTGAAGGAGCTTCCAGACTACGTCGAGGTGCTGCCGGGCGCTTATGCGGGCTCGGTCTGCGGTCGCCGCCTGAGCGGCAAGCCATCGTCCGCAATCGGCTTCGAGAAGCGGCACAATCAGGCGTTCACGATCGAGAACGAAGCCGAGTTTGTCCGGTTCATGGTCGCCGAGATTCCGCCGGCGCCACCGGAAGCCGCGAAGATCAGGGCGGCAAACTCAGGCACGGCGGCGGCCGCGGCCTGATCTCATGACCGAGGCTGTAACCGGACCACAGACTGTCCCATCCGTCCGACTGGGGCTGAAAGAGAACTGGCCGCAGTTTGCCTTGCTCGTCCTGATCAACGCGTTCGTCGGCGGAATGGTCGGAATCGAGCGAACGGTCGTGCCGCTGATCGGCTCCGAAGAGTTCAAGATCAGTTCGACGACCCTCGTCGTTTCGTTCATCGTCAGCTTCGGCGTCGTGAAGGCGTGCGCCAACTTGGTCTCGGGCCAACTCGCCGACGCTTGGGGACGCAAACGCGTTCTGATTCTCGGCTGGATCGTCGGGCTGCCGGTGCCGTTCATGATCATGTGGGCGCCGAGTTGGGGATGGGTCATCGCAGCAAACGCCCTTCTCGGCATCAACCAGGGTCTTGCCTGGTCGATGACGGTAATCATGAAAATCGATCTCGTCGGCCCGAAGTCGCGCGGGCTTGCGGTCGGCTTGAACGAGTTCGCCGGCTATCTCGCGGTTGGAGTGACCGCCTTCCTCACCGGATATATTGCCTCGAAGTACGGACTGCGGCCGGCACCGATCTACCTCGGCGTAGCCTACGCCGTCTTCGGCGCCGCTCTGTCGATTCTGCTTGTGCACGACACCCGGGAGCACGTCCGGTTGGAGACTGCGGCGCACGCGCGTCAAGCGTCTCCGCTCACCTTCCAGGAGATCTTCGTCCTCACGTCGTTCGCGGACCGCAATCTGTTCGCCGCGTCGCAGGCCGGGCTCGTCAACAATCTCAATGATGGGATGAGCTGGGGAATCTTTCCCCTGTTCTTCGCCTCGTTTGGCCTCCAAGTCGACCGGATCGGCATACTGAAGGCCGTCTATCCCGCGACCTGGGGCATCCTGCAGATAGCCACGGGCCCTCTTTCCGACCGTTGGGGCCGCAAGGGCTTGATCGTGGCCGGCATGTGGGTGCAGGCGGCGGGTTTATTCCTGACCGCCGCAACAAGCCATTTCGAATGGTGGCTGGTCGGCAGCCTCTTGCTCGGACTTGGCACGGCCATGGTGTACCCGAGCCTGATCGCCGCCGTGTCCGATGCTTCGCATCCAAGCTGGCGCGCACGTTCCCTGAGCGTCTACCGCTTCTGGCGCGATCTCGGTTACGCGATCGGGGCGCTGTCGGCCGGCATCATCGCCGACCTGTTCGGCATGACCTGGGCGATCGGAGCGATCGGCGCGCTCACTTTCCTCTCGGGGGCGATAGTGTTCGTCGCCATGGAAGGCCGGCCCGGAGCACGACAATGAACGAGACCTTTTCAGGACGCTGCCTTTGTGGGGCGGTGCGCTTCGAGGCGCGAGGTCGGCCGAAGGGAGTCTTCTGGTGTCACTGCGAAAGCTGCCGCCGCCATTCCGGCGCCCCCGTCAGCGTGTTCGTCGGGTTCGAGAACGACGCTGTCACGACGATCGAGGGCACCATCACCACGTTCAAATCAAGCCCAGGAACCACGCGTGGCTTCTGCGCCCGCTGCGGCTCGACGCTGACTTGCGCTACCGTGCATTTCCCGACGGAGACGCATTATCACGTCGGCGCCTTCGATCGGGCGGCGGAGCTGCAACCGAGCAAACATTTTTTCGCCAATGAGCAACTGCCCTGGCTCCAACTTAATCACACCTAGCAAGGTACATGACTGCGTCGATGCGGCCGATCTACCTCGATTGCAATGCGAGCACACCGATTGATTCAGCCGTGGCGGAAGCCATGCGGCCATTGCTGAGCGACGCCTTCGGCAACCCCTCCAGCGGCCATTGGGCGAGCGCGGCTGCAAAAGCCGCTCTGGAGCAAGCTCGTAGTCAAGTGGCTTCACTGCTCGGCGCTGCACCCGAGGAGATTGTGTTTACTAGCGGTGGCAGCGAAGCGAACAATCTCGCAATCAAAGGCACGTTCTTCGCGCTCAATCGCCAAGGGGCGCACATCATCACCTCGGTAATCGAACATCCTGCCGTTCTTGCCCCCTGCCGGTTTCTCGAACGGCACGGCGGTTCGGTCACATACCTTCCGGTGGACCGGACAGGCTTGATCGATCCAGAGCACGTCCGCCGCGCCATTACTCCGCAGACGCTGTTGATCAGCATCATGCACGCCAACAACGAAGTCGGTACGATCGAGCCGATAGCCGAAATCGGCGTGATCGCGCGAGAGCACGGAATCCGCTTCCACACCGATGCGGCTCAATCGGTTGGAAAGATTCCGACCAAGGTGGACGAGCTTGGTGTCGATATGCTGACGATCGCCGGCCACAAGCTCTACGCCCCTAAGGGCATCGGCGCGCTGTATGTCAGGCGAGGACTCACGCTTGAACCGTTGATTCACGGCGCCGGTCATGAATCGGGCCGACGCGCCGGAACCGAGAGCGCCCTGCTCGCAGTTGGGCTTGGGACGGCCTGTGCACTGGCCGCAGACCTCGCGCCGATGAACCGCATTGAAGCCTTGCGCGATCGGTTATGGCAGGCGCTGCAAGATAGTTTCGGCGAAGGCGTCGCACTCAACGGCCATCCCACCCGTCGCCTGCCCAACACCCTCAACGTGTCGTTCGTCGGCAGGATAGGCGCGGATATCCTGAGCCAATTGCACGACGTCGCGGCATCGACGGGTTCGGCGTGCCATTCCGGCCAAATCGAGCTCTCGCCCGTTCTCGCAGCCATGCGCGTGCCCGAGAGAATCGGAATGGGAGCGATCCGCTTCAGCCTGGGCAGGCACACCACAGCCGACGAGATCGACGATGTGGTCGAACGTCTGTCCACGACTGCCGACGTCTGACCGCTTCAGTTCAAGACGCGCCGCTTCGTCGCCAACACTAGAGCAGGTTCGTTCGAGTCATCCCACGCAGTATCGACGTTCATGCCGGCTCGTTGGAGCGCTGCCGCTACGTCGGTCAGCGCCGGAAAGCGATAAATTTCCGATGGGAACGATGCGATGACCTTGCGGTCAGCGTTTGTCCGGAACAGCAATCCCAGACGGCCACCCGGCTTCAGTACGCGCGCGATCTCGCGCAGCGACATTTCGATATCTTTCCAGAAATAGAGCACGTGAACGCACTGCGCCTTATCGAACACGTCATCGGGGAACGGCAGCGATTCCACACCCGAAAGCACGACATCCACGCGAGCGGCTTCGATAAGGGAGCGGTTTCGTTGCGCCGCGATCTCGACCATCAGCTCAGAGGGGTCCACCCCGACGACGCGTCCTCGAGGAGCCCGCGCGGCCAATTCCATCAGGCTGCGGCCATGACCGCATCCGACGTCGAGCACATGATCGCCCTGCTCGATACCGAGCTTATCCATCACGCGCAGATTCTCGCGCCAGGTTTCACGAGCCATGATGAAGGCGATGAGCCGGCCCAAGAGACCGCGCGCATTCCGGGCCTGATCGGCAATGAACGGGGGACGACGCATCTCTAGATTCCCGCTATTCAACAAATCCGGCCGGGAGGGTGCCTCAGCTCCGCAGAACTGGCTCGTCGAAAATGAACAGGGTCTCGCCGTTTCTGAAAACGCCATGACGGATCAATGCGTTGGGTGACCGGCCGTCGCCTTCGAGTCGAGCGGGGCTTGAGCTTGCCGGACATGTGTTCTGCCTCGCGAAATCCGTCCTCCGAACCCACGATCAGAACCTACGGTTTGCGTGGTGAGTAGGGTAAGATTCCGGAACTAGCCGCAACAGCCTTAGTCGCGCTACTCGTTGTTTCCGCTGTCGATTCGAACAATCGGATACAAAGGAAAACTGTGTGGTGGCGGAAAGAACCATCCTCCGAACCCACGGCGAAAAACCTACAGCTTGCGCGAGGAATTAGCGCAAGATCGCGGAATTCTTCGGTCGCCTTGCGGTAGATGCGAACAATCGGATACACAGGGAGAG
Organism: Bradyrhizobium sp. UFLA05-109; assembly: GCF_054185165.1. Classification (NCBI taxonomy): domain Bacteria; kingdom Pseudomonadati; phylum Pseudomonadota; class Alphaproteobacteria; order Hyphomicrobiales; family Nitrobacteraceae; genus Bradyrhizobium; species Bradyrhizobium sp. UFLA05-109. Next base: position 129,047 of record NZ_JBBIAR010000017.1, read on the forward strand.
CTGTGGCGTAGAAATGGCGGAGGGAGAGAATCTCGAAAGAAAGTTGCTCGACTGCTGCGGCTCAGGTTCTCTCGCTAGGCAGAGAATAACCGCTCAAACCCTCTCCCAAGAGCGATCGCGCTGGCCTTTTTCGGTCATCCCCGGCACGTTGAGCCGGAGCGGGATCGAGCCCAAAGGCGACCTCGGCATAAGCGGTTTAGGGTCAATGCCGAGGCGAGGTGCTCGGCGGTAATGGGTCTAACGACCACCGCTTACTCCATTGTCGTGGCACCGCTGAGGGGTTTGGCCCCGCCAAACTCCGCGGCCGACCTATGGAGTACTGCGAGACGTCGAACTCGAACGAGTGCCTCCAAGTGGCGGATCCCGAGGCCCCGCCAAAACCCAGACCAGTGCGACGATCGTCACTATCGCGACGAGCACCGCGAGCGAATGGCGCACGAACTTCGAGGCTGCGATCGCCATCACCAACAGTAAGATAAAGGCCGTCCAGGTCATGCCACTTGGTTTATTGGCGCTATAGGTGCTTTCGCGAGTGCGACTTCTTCAACACAATCACCTCAGAACCAGACAGCAAAGCCATCTGGTTGCAGATCAGCGAACCAGAAGCCGACATGGCAACCAAGCTATTCAACTACCTCGTCGACGCGAGCGATCAAGTTTGCCGATAATTCAGAGTTTATCGATTTCGCTGTCTTCAAGTTGAAAATCAGCTGTGGGACCTTGGGCCCCTTAGCTCAATGGCCGCGGTCGGCGGGCTACGCCAGTGGGACAATCGAGGGCTCTACGATCCCAATGCCCGAGGTCGGCTGCGGCCGGATATGTGCTCTCCAGGAAGGCCATCAGCGCTACCTCCGGGGCGGCTGATTGTCTCACCACATCGTAAGGCAGGAGAAATTCCCCGAGCTTCCGGTCGAAGTAGGCTCCATCGGGCATCACTTTCGCGTCCGCAAGACCTGCAGGAGCGGGATAGGCATAGGAGTAAAAGGCCGCAAAAGTGCCGCCGCCGCCCGGTCAAAAACCTGCCGACGAGACTTCATGACTGTATGCCTCTCGGGTCACCTCGTCCGGCAAAGAAGGAACGCCACCCGGATGTAGGGGCGCGGGGCGTCCGGAGAAGCGCGGGCGCTTGTGGCGCAAAGCGGTCCACGAAATTTTTCCGCAACGAATGCGCTGGCGCTGTTACTCTAATTCGCGCTCGGTGGCGCACTCTATTATCTGCCGTTCGGCTTGATCCGGCTCGGCGGCTACTCCGCGACACAGGGCGTCCACCCCATCATAAAAAGGCCCTTACCGGACGCTTGGTAAGGCGGTGTCCGCTTTGCCACCAATATCGACATCGGCGGAGAACCAAGGCACGTCAGCGCAGGGCCACTTCCGGTCTCGTGCACCGCAGCAAAGTGTGATTTGCTTACCTTTCGATGGTTGTGGAAACCTAACCGGGTCCGCGCCCGCGCTTTACAGCGGGCTAGGTCTGCCCGCTCTGCTGACGCGGCGAGATCGGGCCTGACCTGTTCCAGCGTGCCGCATAAGCCTTGAGGGACAAGAGTCAATCAACGCTGATGCGGGTCAAAAGGGAGCTGCGGCTAAACATGCACGCGATGAAAGCGATCGCCATTATAGTGGTTCTGCTCCTGGTCGTGGTGAACGCTCTGGAATTGCTACCGGCAGCGAACGCATTCCAAATGTATCTATCGGGTGGGGCGGTGGCGCTGAGCCTTGTCGCGCTGATAGCGATTATGGTCTGGCGCGGCCCGTCACGGGATAGCCGAAGTGCTGGTGCTGAGGCGGCCCGACCGATGCCTGTTACCACTCGCGCAAACCGGGCAGACGCCGAGATCGTTAGCTTTTTGGCGATGCTGCAGGCAAGGGGCCGGCTAGTCGATTTCCTGATGGACGACATCAACGCGCATGATGACGCACAGGTTGGAGCAGCCGCGCGCGTGGTCCATGCCGGATGCAAGACTGCCCTGCTGGAGCACTTCCGAATCTCCCCCGTGCGCGCAGAGAGCGAGGGATCGACGGTGCAGGTCGCGGCTGGCTATTCGCCGGACGAGTACCGACTGCTGGGCAAGATAAGCGGCCCGGCGCCGTTCTCGGGAGTGCTTGTCCACCACGGCTGGAAAACGGATGCGGTGAATCTACCGCGCGTTTTGTGGAGTTCGACTGATCGACTTCCGGCAATCGCTCCGGCGGAGGTGGAACTGAGATAAGCGGGCTCGCATCGGCCGGCTGCCGGGCGCCCGAGTCGGATTACGTACAACCGGTGCTTTCCATCACGCGCGGCTATTGACGCTAATTGAAAGCACGACAACCAGGACCCCCTTCATGAGCGCTCGTTTCAGTCTTGCTATCGACCTCGGCACGAGCAACAGCGCGATCGCGATCACCGATCTCGAGAGTGGTGAGACCAGGATTATCGAAATCGCGCAAACCGTAGGGCCGAATCAAATCGGCGAGATGCTTACACTGCCGTCCGCCGTTTATATTCCGCACTCCGAGGAGTTCCCGGAGAGTTCTTTTCCTCTGCCCTGGAATGATGCCGGGGAGCGCGTGATCATTGGCCAGTTCGCGCGCGAGCGGGGGGCGCTCGTGCCTGATCGCGTTGTGACCTCCGCCAAATCCTGGCTGTCCAACCCGCATATCGACCCGAAGCAGAAGATTCTGCCGTGGCGATCCGACATCGCGGAAGAGAAGCTCTCGCCACTCGAATGCTCGCGCCATTACCTCCAACATCTCAGAGAGGCGGTTCTATATACCGAGCGGGCGCAGGGGCGGGATTGGGACCTGGCGGAAGGCGAGATCGTTGTAACCGTTCCTGCCTCGTTCGATGAGGTCGCAAGAAGCCTCACCGCCGAGGCTGCCAAGGCTGCGGGCCTTGAGGACGTCACATTGCTGGAGGAGCCGCAGGCTGCATTTTACGCCTGGATGGCGCAGACGGGCAGAGAATGGCGAAAACTGATTGCTGATGGCGACATCGTGCTGGTCTGCGATGTGGGTGGTGGGACAGCGGATTTTAGCTTGATCGCGGTCACAGATGTCGAAGGCCGGCTAGAGCTTGAGCGTGTCAGCGTCGGCGAGCACATTCTGCTAGGTGGCGACAATATGGATTTGGCGCTCGCGTATGCGCTGAACGCCAAGCTTGAGGCCGCGGGCAAACGACTGGATTCCTGGCAGTTCCTGGCGCTCGTGCATGCCGCCTCCAAAGCCAAGATCGTGCTGTTTGATGATACCGGGCTGGCGCAGGCGCCGATCGCGGTCCCGTCGCGCGGCTCCAGCCTGCTTGCCAAAACTGTCTCAACGACTCTCGATCGCGAGACACTGGAGCAAGTTGTCGTCGACGGTTTTTTCGCTAGAACCAGTGTCGACGACCTGCCGCACGAGAGCCGCATGACAGGGCTGCAGGAATTCGGTTTGCCCTATGCTTCCGACCCGGTCGTCAGCAAGCATATCGCCCAGTTTCTCGCTCGGAGTCTGCAAAACGTGAAGGCAAGCGAAAAGCTTGCCGGTCTGGTGGAGGTTTCGGCTGACGCGCAGGTGCTGATGCCGACTGCGGTCTTGTTCAATGGGGGCGTTTTCAAGGCCGCCCCAATCCGTACCCGGGTGCTTGAGCTGCTGGCGTCCTGGAATGGGGGCCGGCCAGTCCGCGAATTGGAGGGTTTCGAACCAGACCTCGCCGTCGCACGCGGCGGCGCGATCTACGGACGCCACCGCGCCACTGGCAAGGGCGTGCGCATTAAGGCCGGCGCGGCGCGTTCCTATTACATCGGCCTGGAATCGTCGATGCCCGCCGTTCCGGGCTACAAGCCGCCGCTGAAGGCATTGTGTGTTGTTCCGCAGGGGATGCAGGAAGGCACGGAACTGCTGATCGAAGGACGCGAGTTCGGCCTTGTCACCGGCCGCACGGCGGAGTTTCGGTTTTTCTCCTCCTCGGTACGAAGCGGCGATACGCCGGGACAGATACTCCCCGACGCCGAGCGTGACCTTGATGACGCTGGCCTACTCGAAGTCGCGATCCCGGCCCTTGACGTCCCGATGGGGCAGGTGGTGCCGGTCCGCGTCAGTCCCGTCGTCACCGAACTTGGCATCCTTGAGCTTTGGATGAGGCACGCGAACTCCGATCGCCGATGGAAGATTGAGTTCCAGGTCCGCACGGAATAGGGGCCGAACCGCCTCTGGAGGTAATTCTTGACGAAAGACCGCGCCCGCTTCGCCATCGGTATTGATCTCGGCACGACCAACTCCGCACTCGCATTCGCGCCACTGGTCGGCGAGGGGACGCCAGAAGTCCTTCTCGTCCCGCAATGGGAAGGCCTGGCGAGTCTGACCGAGAAGCCAACGCTACCTTCTTTCCTGTACCTGCCAGAGGAAGCGGTCGCGGCACACTTCCGCGGTGAGGAGGTCGGAGCCGGACAATGGATCGTCGGCCTTTTTGCACGCATAAAGGCACGCGAAGCGCCCGGACGGGTCGTTCATTCCGCGAAGTCGTGGCTTTGCCATCACGCCGCCGACCGGTTGGCACCCTTTCTGCCATGGGGATCAACGGTTCTGGCACGTGAGCAGAAAATCTCGCCGGTACGCGCCTCGGCACTGATTCTGAACTATTTGCGGGGGATCTGGAACAGCCGGTTTGCCCGGGCCGGCTTTGCGTTCGATGATCAGGACATCACGATTACCGTCCCGGCTTCCTTCGATGCGGCGGCGCAGCGACTGACGATTACCGCCGCAGAGGAAGCGGGCTTCCCCGGTGATGCGCGACTGCTCGAAGAGCCACAGGCTGCGTTCTATTGCTGGCTGGAAAGCCACGACCCAGCGCGCGAATTATGGCAGCGGCCCGACTACGGCGATGCCGGGCTGCGACACGTGTTGGTTATCGATATCGGCGGCGGAACGTCGGATTTCAGTATTTTTGAAGTTCGCCTGAACGAGCTAACGCCGGACCCTGACATCAGGCGTGTCGCGGTGAGCGAGCATACGCTGCTCGGCGGCGACAATATCGACCTTGCCGTCGCCCATTTCCTAGAGCCGCGGCTTGCTGGGGCTGGCGGCCGGCTTTCCGGCCCGCAATGGGATCAGCTCGTCGCCGCCTGCCGTCATCTGAAAGAGCTCGCGCTCGCCGCTACGGGGGTGCCGGATGAGCGGTTCGTTATTGCACTGGCCGGTCGCGGGTCGGGGATGGTCGGCGGCTCGCAGACAGCGACGGTGATGCGGGCGGAAATCGAGAGCCTATTGCTGGACGGATTTTTTCCCTTCTGCGACGCGGCGGCGCGGCCGTACCGGACGCACGCGGCACTGAGGGAATGGGGGCTTCCTTATCCTGCCGACAGCGCGATAACCCGACACCTTGCCGAATTCCTCAACGATCGCCCGCGCATTGATGCTGTCCTGTTCAACGGCGGATCCGTCCGACCGCCGCTCCTACGACAAAGACTCCGCGAGCAGATCAGAGGTTGGCAGGACGGCTTCTTACCCCAGGTTCTGGAGAATGAGGAGCCGGATCTGGCGGTGGCGCGCGGAGCCGCGCGATTTGGTGCCCTTCTCCACCACCGTTCGGGTCGCATCGCCGCTGGGGCGGCCGCTGCGATCTTTCTCGAAGTGGAGGGGATACAGGCAACGGATCGCCAGACTGTGCGCCCGCCACTCGTGTGCGTTCTTCCTCAGGGTGCAGCGCCGTCGCAGCTTTTTGAGATCACTGATCTTGGGCTTAAGCTCCGCACCGATCAGCTGGTGCGCTTCCAGGCTTATTCCTCAACCCGGAAGAGCGTCAGCCGGGCCGGAGACATCGTTTCCTGGTCCGAAGGCGAATTTCACGCGTTGCCCCCGCTCCAGACCATCGTCAGTACGGCTGAGCTATCCGGTCCGGAAGCGGGCGGGATGTTGTCCGTCGGTCTGACGGCGCGGATGAATGCGCTGGGGTTACTCCACGTCTCGTGCGTCAGCATCGATCCCGCCGTCCAGCGGTCCTGGCCGCTCGAATTCAACATGCGCGAGCATGTCCAAGGCGTCGCGGGCGCGCCCGGTGCGGGGCGGGCGCGGGAGGCACACGCTCCGATTGAACCAAACGCTTCAGCGGACGCGCTGGAAACGGCACGCAGGCAGATCGGGATCGTGTTCGCCCAGCCTGCCAATAGCAACAAAAAGAACAAGATTACTGCTGCCACGAGCCTCAAGGGTATGGAGCGCATCCTCGCGTCTGCCAGAGGTGAATGGAACGGGCCCCTGCTGCGCGCCCTTTGGCCTGCGCTTGAGGAGCGGCGGGACGACAGACGACGTTCCGCGGACCACGAAGAGGCTTGGCTCATCATGGCTGGATTCCTGCTGCGCCCGGGCTTCGGCGTTGTCCGGGACGACCTTCGTATCGATGCCCTGTGGCGGGTGCACGATGATGGCCCGTGTTTTCCTGGTCGGCGCATCAAGAGCCAGGAATACATCCTCTGGCGCCGGGTAGCGGGCGGGCTCACGCGCGAACGCCAGACCAGGCTTATGGCCGGAGAGATCGAGAGGATCCGCAGCGGCAGAGCGCCCGACGAACTCGTGCGTCTGGCTGGATCCCTGGAACTGATCCACCACGATACCAAGGCGGAACTGGTGCGTTGCCTCTGCGACATCGCGGTGACGCTTGCACGGGCCAAGCGGCACTGCGCTCCTTATCTTGCGGCGCTCGGTCTCCTGCTCAACCGCACTCCGCTCTACGCAGGGCCGGAGACTGTCGTCTCGCCCGATCTCGTCGAGCACGCGTATCAGGCTTTTCAGCACTTCGATTGGACTACGCCGGAGTTGCTCGACCTGCAGATTCTGTTCCTCCGAGCCGCGCGCGTTGTCGACGATCGGAGTCTGGATCTACCCATGTCTTTGCGCGGCCTGATTGCCAGCAAACTGGAGAAATCCGGCGTTCCTGCGCTACAGACCGCAAAAATCAAAGGTTTCGTTCCGATCGGACGATCCGATCGGGCAAGTCTATACGACGATTCACTCCCTCCTGGTCTGATCCTGATCGAATAGACATGCGCGAGGCCCGCGCCGCTAGCGGCCAGGCCGCCGAGAAGCGTGATGAAGTCGCAAGCACTGTCGCCGCCGCATTACTTTAACGTGAGTCAATGTTTCTACTAGTTTGACGCGCCCGCAGATCGAACATCCCGTGCTTGTTGCGATGGTTCGGCTTCGGGCCCGACACGGACAGTATCCAGTGAGGGCGAGACAGGTCAGCGCTTGCTCGGATAGCTCACCCGACCTCAGATACTTGTCAGCAGCTCAAGGTCACTCGCTCAGTTCGCGTACGCGTTGTTATGGAAGAACTCGGCCAACGGCGGACCGCCGTCTGGCTGAGTGACACATTGCGGCGAGTAGCACTCAATCAAGGCCACTTTTGCATCCTCTCGCGTCACTTTTCCGATCGCCAGCTCTTTGGTTGGGTTGTCCGTCTATAGTGAAGTACAAGGCGGGCACTGCACCTTGCCTCCCGAAGGAATTGGTACGCGAGCGCATGCTCCCATCGGCAGGGAAGCTTCTCCAGCGTCAACGACAATCGTGCTGACCTACTTATTCCCCCTTCTTCTACAACCTCGTGTGAAATAGATCACACCCTCAGCGTGCAAAGTGGCCTACATGTTAGCCTGCCCGTTGCAATCCCGTGGGGGGCTCGAATGGTTGCCGCGTACCCTGCGAAAGATTATGCCAGACAGAGCATCGCTGACGCCCTCCAAGACATAATCCAAGGTGGGCCGTCAGAAACTGCGGCACGCATTGCAATCTCCGCCCTGCGCAACGCATCTTACACCGTCGCTCAGCTCCTAGAAGAATGCGCTTCAGCCAAAGACGCGGTGCTTCGCCAGGCCGATTGTTCCGACCATATAATCAAGGTGTGGCAGCTCATCGATTCCGTCGCTGCAGCAGCGCTTCGTGAGACTGCGTGCATCCACGAGACAGTTCTGAAGACCTGCGCCCGAGGATACGTGGAGCTCGGTCCGACTGGAACAGTGATCTACGCCAACGACGCGCTATTAGAGTTTTGTCCGGACTTAATCGGTCGACGATTGGCGGACGTCTTCCTGGAAGCGGACCAAGTCAACGAGGCGCTCGCAACCGCAAGACGTACTGGACCATTTCGTTTCACTCTTCGCTGCCTTGCGAAGCAAATTCCCGTCAATGTTGAATTTGGGCCAATTCGAGCTGGCCCAGTGTCACACTATGCTCTGATCGGGGATATCCGCGCTTACGTCGCCGCTCAAATTACCGGCTTCCAAAGCGCTCCTTTTGGGATAGCTCGTGTCGATGCAGGGGGGGCAGTTCAGTTCGTCAACCAAAGCGGCTCAGAGCAACTTGGTGAACCTGCAAGTCATTTGGTAGGAAGACGCGTCGCGGAGCTCGTTGCCGAACGAGAGTGCGGCTGCTTGGAGACCTTCATCGATCCGATACACCGGAGCCCCGACGGCCCTGTCGCAACATTTCACATCTTGCATCCGAAGCGGGGCGAAGTGCCCATCGAGGTCTCGGCAGTACCTGAATTCGCCCCCCAACATCGCCAAATCGGGACTCTTGTCTTCTTTAGATCTTTGGAATTGGACCGAGCACGCGCGGACATCTATGAAGCATGTGAACGATATCGCGACTCAAAGACGCTCATCAGCAGGCTTTTTGACATATTGAAACGCGTCATTCCGTTCGATCTCGCCATCTTCGGCATCTATTCCGACTCGATGAAATACTATCGGCGTTTGCAGACATCTCCTCCTCAAAAGGGCCCCGACGAAACGCGATGGTCCGAAATCCCTCCAGAGTTCGCGCAATGGATCTTGTATGAGCAGCCATGGGCGTCAGATCTTGAATCCTACTTTGATAAGTTCACAACCGGCGCCGAAGTTCGACAGCGTCCGATCGTTAAACGCATGATCGCGGATGGCATCAAATCGTTCATCTGTTTGCCCGTTAGGCAAGACAACCAAGTTACGACGGTCCTTACTTTGTTGTCACGCGAGCGTGGTCGATATGGAGCAAAAGACTACGATAATCTGAGATCGCTACCCGTAGAACAGGCGTTGCGCATGGCAGGCGAGTGGCACCGTCAGCGATTGGCGCAACTTGTACGTGAGACCGTACCGTGCTTCGCCGAGGCAAAAAGCCACCGAGAGCTTGCCCACATCGCCACCCGCCAATTGGCAATGATGTTCGACTGGGAGCATGTCTCATTATTCAAGGCGAACCACCTCAAGCAGCAATTTGAGCTCCTCGAGCACTCCGAAACGCCCTGCAGCGGCTTCGCATTACCAACGGACTATCGACAATCCTTCACGGAAGGATTGATGGGTCAGGCCCTGCGTGATGAAACGCATCGTTCCATTGATGATACGTACGAACTGACCCTACCGTATCCCTACGTCCGACTGCATGAACGTTCACGGTCGTCGCTCTGCATACCCATCCGACTTGAAGGCACAATTTCTTGGATGTTGAATATTGAGGACACGGCCACGCACGCGTTTCACGGAACCGACCTGCAGGGCTTACTAGCCATTGTGGCGGAGCTCTCTCGCACCCTTGATCGCCTCTTCCAGGCCCACCTTACCGAAAACATTCTTAACCTCACCGATCAAGGCGCGGTAGTCATCGACGCTATGGGCAGGATTCGTGACCTGAACAAAGCCGCTGAGGTCTTACTCGGCGCACCAAAGCAGACCCTTCAAGGGCGGCCATTTGTAGAGTTTGCCACGCCCCGAAGCGAGGATGTGCTTGCGGAACGCAGCTTGACTACCGAACGGCATTTAGTACTTCGCGATGTGAATGCCGCATGTCGGCCGGTGATCGCGTCATTGCGCGTGCCAAGCGATGACTACGATCACAAGATCTGGCTGCTTACCGACACCGCCCAGCAAGATTGGAACATCGAGCGGCGGTATCTTCGCGAGGCTGTTCATGATGTCGCGCAGCAGACCCGCGTTCCACTCATGATTGCTGGTCGTTTGGTAAGCCGGTTGGCTCATCTGTTAGCTGACGACGAGGTTCATCCCCGCATTGAAGAAATCATAAGCAAGGCTCTCAAGCAACTCGGAAAGGCTGACATCACGTATGAGCGGCTAGTTGGAGGCTTAGTTGGTAAGCGTAGCCTCGATGAGCCTCGCACTCCATTGAACCTTGCCCACATGCTTGACGAGGTCCTAAGTGAGCTGCCGGACGACGATCGCCTCCAGGTTAGAAGTGATGTTAGTGGGACGCCGATTGTCCTTGCCGAACAAAAGGCTGTCGAGTTCGTTCTGAAGTCGATACTTTTCTACCTACTTCGCAAGAAGCCGGTGGAGCGCTCAGTCGAAGTCAGCGTTGCGGCAGAACCCAAAGGCGTCAGGTTACATCTATCGATAGCGGCCCGAAAAGCGCCGACAACGTCATCCCCACTGGACGTTGTGTCCCGCTTCGAAGAAGAGGCGAGAGCCACGGCGGCGCTCGCCCCGGATTCGCTGCGTTCCGCGATCGAGTCCCAGGGCGGCCAAGTGCGCATACCGGATCCGAGCGCGGCGACCATGACGTTCGAGGTTTGGTTGCCCGATCCAACAGTCCGATGCTCAGGAGGCTCACATGCTTGACAACGTGATCGTGGTCACAAGCTCAAGCGAGCTCTACAGTACAATACAGGCAGAATTTCTTGAGCCGCTGGAAGGCAATGCTTTGTGCCGCACGGTACTGCCTCAACTCAAGACGACAGACGCCACGCTGCTGGCTCTACGAAGACCACGACGATCGATCGATCTCCTTGTTATTGAGGCGACTACTCCTTCTTGTGGGGAGTCAGCTGATGGGGAATGCGGCGATCCGACGCTACGACTGCTAAAAGAATTGGCGACGAGTAAAACCAAATGTCTCGTCCTGCTGTCGCACCGAATGGAAGCCATTGAAGCTTATTGCGCAAGTAGCGAACTATGCTATGCGCTTTATACAAGGGACTTTCTACTCGGGAGCCTACGTGCGGTCCTGATTAAACTCGGCGTTGACAGTGAGGGGCCGCGTTCATCCGATGTAACCGTCGAAATTGAGATCGGTGATCGCCTCAGCAAGCTGAGAATCCTCGACGGCGGGCGCGAACAGAATCGGGAAGTGCCCGTTCCAAACTACAACTCGGTCCGCAGTACCGCCGACAGCTTCCGCACTTGGCGGATGTTTGAGACGGTTGAGGAGGCGGGGTGCAAAAAGACGCGCGCTGTGCCCGCGTGGCGAGATCATCTTAAACAGGCGGGCATGGCCCTCTACGACAATCTCGTGCGCGGTGTTCTTGGCGAGGGACTTCTTCAGGAATATATCCAGAGACCTGCCGGCCTACTGGGCCTCCATTTTCGGTTTCACATCGGAGATAGCCTATTTTCAGCTCCATTTGAGGCACTCTATGATGCAACAACCGAGAGCTTCATCAGGATTCGCTCGCCATTGACACGCCGACTTCTCATAGCTTCCGGCGTTCGCCCAAACAATGATAACCGCCGCGCACAGCTGAGCAGAGATCTTAACATTCTTTTTGTTCGAGCTCAGGTTGACGGCACTGCGCAGATTGTTGACGAGAAGGGCGAACCGCTCGGACACAGCAATTGGTTCGAATTTGAACCTCTGAAGAATCTTGAGTTGGAAGAGGAGCTATTCCGCAAACAGATCGACGGGCACAGCTGGCATTCGGGCAAGATTGTTGTCGAATATTTCCCGCGCAAAAATGATAACACGATTTTCGTTGATGGCCTTCGCCATATACTTGAGACAAGACAATTCGACTGCGTCCATTTCGCCGGTCATTCACTGACTACCGACACTGATCAGACTTTTCTCATAGTGCCAGGGCAAAAGCCGTATGCGCTGTCGGCGTTACCGGTGAGCGCATTTGCGCAATGGTGCGGCGCCGCCGACGTGCGTTTCGTATATCTCTCCTCTTGCCGAGGAGGGTCCTGTCGCGCGGTACAGAACCTTGTCACGAATGGAATCCCCGATGTTTTCGGTTTTCGCTGGGACGTCGAGGACGAAATGGCAGCAAAGTTCGCAGAGGTTTTCTACCAGAAATTGCTTCTCAGCGAGCAGTCGATCGCGAAGGCCTACCGGGACGCTTGTGAGTCTTTACATAATGATCCGGAGCGCCGCACCAGTCCAATCTGGGTGTCATCGATACTGATTATGCAAACAGACGATTGGTGGCGCCGAAGCGCTTAGACGGAGCCGATCATGAAAGCCTTTGAAACAGTTCATGAGTGGATCAATTGGTTTCAAGCACGTCCGCCAACCCGCCAATTCTATAGGGCGATCCCAAATGGCCGGGTAAAGGACGACCCGAAGCCGGGCTCGATCAGCGGTCAAGCGTTCGAGGCCGAGTCAAGTTACGTGAGCATTCGGATCGCTGAACTACATCTTAAAAATGGGGGGGAGTATTTTAGGAACTTTCTTCCTGTTGGCATTATCCTGTCTGAGTTTAGTCAGGGCGGACAGAAACGTGCACAGCCATTCTTCTTAAACAATCAGCGACTCAAGCAGGCACTTGGAATGGATGCCGATGATCTTGGTTGGGTGCCTATGGAAAATGTCTATGCGCTTCGCTATGTCCCGGTGAATGCAGATGGCTTGTCTATGTTTTGCGGCCTCTTTCGAGTCGTGCATCAGGACTTCGCAGCAGCCCTGCTCGATCTCATAAGCGAAATTGGAGGACACATCGCGGGCTCAGCCATTGGGGAGAGCTTGGAGATCGCAAAAGCCGTTTATGCGAGGCTCGGGAGTGTTATCGGTCTCAAAGGGGTAGAGTTCCTCCTGGGTCACCTCGATGGATCATCGCTGGACCATGGTAGCGGTTATCGGGTGTTCGCAGGGGCTGCAATGGGTGACCGAACTCTTGATGACCTATGGATGATTGAAGGACGACTAAGGCACAGCGATGCGGAACGAACGAGACCCGTAACTGAATTCGACTATTGCGTACTTGCCGTAGAACGCCTGGAAACGCGGGCGCAAGCGAACCTTCTCACGACCCTTCCCCTACACCAGCAGTGGCTCAAAGTCGTTCCACATCTCACTGGCAATCGGCTCAGCGAAGCCGAAGCGGAGTTTCAGAAACTGCAATCCGAGATTCTGCTTTCTCCAGATCTTACAGAACAGGACAAGCTAATCGCCCTTGCAGTCTATCAGACGAAGTGGGGCGACGTGAGCAATTCCATTAAGCGGCCGGGTAACCACACGCGAGGCCCCACCGCATCATTCAGAAAGGGGCTGACCATTGAGAGCTCTGCACAGCGATCAGCCGGCAAGGACGGTGTTGCGGATTTTGGTGAAATTATCCTCGGACAACTTAACGACCGAGTTGACGGCCGAAGGGCAGATACACTCGTAGAAGCAGAGGTCTCGTTTTTAAGGGAGGCAGTCAGGGCCACGCAGAAGCCAGCAAGCAGCTCAGAGGTAGCAGCTATGCTGACGGCCGCGCGACTGCGAGCATAAGCATGAACTTCACCGCTTGTTCCAATGCCGATTTGTTGTTGCTTGACGCGGCGTCGCGAACCGGGCGCCGGCAACAATATCAATGATCCGGCTGCAGTCGCAACAATGTGCCGCGAGTGAATGCTGAGCGTGCTGCGGTCTTTGGTGATGCCGCTCCGCGCGATATTATCGTCGCAAATCTGATGTTATGGAAAAGCCTGGCCTCAGGCTGATTGGGACACTCAACTATTTCAGCATGTGCGTCCCTCCCAGCTTCAGCACCAAACATCGAAGCTCCAAATGGCGGGCGTCAAATTCTCTAACAGACAACTGATATCATCTTAGCTACCATTGAACGCGCTCCATAGTTTGCAGAGAGAACTCGGCAAGCGGTCTCACATGCCGACGGCGGAAAGCCCATCATAACCGCGTGACTTCAACGACAAGGAAGCTGCTATAGTTGACGCGCAACTCTTTTGCAACCCAGTGTGAAATGGATCACAATCCCCACATTCGAAATGGTCTTACACTTCAGCCTGGCCCATTGCGACGCGCTGGGTGCTCAGATGCTTATTGCGAACGTTGCGAGAGACGATCTTGGACGCAGCGTTGCCCACGCGCTCCGGGGCGTCGCCCAAGGTGAACCACCAGAAGTGGCCGTGCGAGCTGCAATCTCTGCACTTCGCAATAGGTCGTACACAGTCGCTCAGTTCCTAGAAGAATGCGCCTCAGCCAAGGAAGAGATACTCCGCCAGAACGATAGTCCCGACCAAATACTCATGACGTGGCAGCTCATCGATTCCGTCTTTGCAGCAGCCCTTAATGAGACCTCGTGCATCTACGAAACAGTTCTGAAGACCTGCGCGCGCGGCTATGCGGAGCTCAGCCCGACAGGAACCGTGATCTACGCCAACGAAGCGCTACTGGAATTCAGCCCGCACTTAATCGGCCAGCGACTGGCGGACGGCTTCCTTGAAACCGAACAGGTCGAAGAAGCACTCGCGGTTAAAACGCGTACGGGGCCATTCCGTCTCACCTTGCACGGTGTTGCGGCTGATATTCCCGTCAACGCCGAATTCGGACCGATTGGAACTTACTCTGGCCCGGTGTCGCACTATGCTTTAATCGGTGATATTCGCGCCTACGTCGCCGCACAAATCGCTGGCTTCGAGAACGCACCGTTCGGGATTGCTCGTATCGACGCGAACAGGGTGGTCCAGTTTGTCAACCGTTGTGGCTCCGAGCAAGTCGGCAATTCCGCGAATAGTCTGGTCGGAAAGCAGGTTGGGCAACTCGTTCCAGAAGGCGAGCGCGATCGCCTGAATGCTTTCATCGATTCGATCTACGGCAGCCGCGGCGGTCATGTAGCGACCTTCCACATTCTGGATTCGACTCGAGGTGAGATACCAATTGAGGTCTCGGCGGTACCCGAGTTTAGCCCTCAACATCGACAAATTGGAGCCCTGGTCTTTTTTAGGTCGTTGGCTATGGAGCGTGCACGCGATGACATCTATCAAGCGTGCGAACGTTACCGTGAGCCAAAGGCGCTCATCAGGGGGGTCTTTGACACGCTGAAATCCGTTCTTCCGTTCGATCTGGCTGTTGTTAGCATTTATTCAGATTCAATGAAGTTCTATCGGCGGCTACTGACTTCTCCTGCGGCGCAGTATGCGGGCGAGGCGCGATGGTCCGAAGCACATCCGGAGTTCGTACAATGGATGCTGTATGACCAGCCGTGGGCGCCGGATCTCGAGTCCTATCTCGATAAGTTCAAAGCCGGCGCTGAAGTGCGGCAGCGTCAGATCATCCAGCGCCTGATCGCCGATGGCATCAAATCCTTCATCGCCCTTCCTGTTAAGCAAGATAGCAAAGTTACGACGGTCCTTACCCTGCTGTCACGCGAGCGCGGCCGATATGGAATTAATGAGTACAACATCCTGAGGTCGCTGCCTGTGGAACAGGCCCTCCGCATGGCAGGGGAGTGGCACCGCCAGCGATTGGCACAGCTCGTACGGGAGACCATCTCGTGCTTCGCTGAAACCAGAAGTCAACGTGAACTCGCCCAAATCGCCGCCCACCGGCTGGCCATGATGTTCGATTGGGAGCACGTATCGTTGTTCAAGGTAAATCACCTTAAGAAGCAATTCGAGTTTCTTGAGCAATCCGGCCGAACTAGCGATGGTTTCACGTTGCCGCCAGACTATCGTCAGTCATTCACTGAAGGGCTCATGGGCCGGGCGCTACGCGATGAAACGCATCGCGTCATCGACGACACAAAGGATCCGAACGCGCCGTATCCGTACATCCAACTATACGAACGATCGCGATCATCGCTGTGCATACCCATCCGACTTGATGGCACAATTTCCTGGATGCTGAACATTGAAGACACCTCAACACACGCCTTTCATGGGACTGATCTGGAAGGCGCGCTGGCCGTGGTGGCAGAACTCACTCGTACACTGGATCGAATGTTCCAAGCTCATCTCACCGAAAATATTCTCGATCTCACCGATCAGGGGGCGGTGGTCGTCGACGCCATGGGCCGGATTCGAGACTTGAACAAAGCAGCTCAGATCTTGCTTGGCAGCCGAAAGGAGGATTTGCAAGGACGGCCATTCGTTCAGTTCGCGACGCCCAAATGCGAAGATGTACTCACGGAACGCGGTTTGACCAACGAACGACACATTGTACTTCGGGATGTCAAAGGTTCACCTCGACCAGTGATTGCATCTTTGCGCCAGCCAAGCGATGAATATGATCATAAAATTTGGTTGCTCACGGACACGGTTCAGCAGGATTGGAACATCGAGCGGCGCTATCTTCGCGAGACGGTCCATGATGTCGCCCAACAGACCCGCGTCCCGCTGATGATTGCTGGCCGCTTGGTAAGCCGGGTGACCAGCTTGCTGGCCAACGACGACGTTCGGCCCCGGGTTGACGACATTATAGACAAGGCTCTTAAGCAGCTCGGAAAGGCCGATATCACGTATGAACGACTGATCGGAAGCTTGGTGGACAAGCGCAATCCGGACGAGGCGCGTGCTCCACTGAACCTTGCCCACATGCTCGATGAAGTTCTGGGTGAGCTGCCGGAAGATGATCGCCGGCAGGTTAGAAGCGACGTAAGCGGTACGCCAATTGTGCTTGCCGAACAAAAGGCGATCGAGTTCGTTTTGAAGTCGATACTTTTCTATTTACTTCGGAAGAAGCCAGTGGATCGCTCAGTCGAGGTCAGCGTTGCTGCAGAGCAACGGGGCGTCAGGCTTCAGCTTTCGATCGCGGAGCGAAGGTTGCCGACTTATCCTCCGCTCGACGTCGTGTCTCACTACGAAGAGGAAGCAAGAGCGACCGCCGCACTCGGCGCTGATTCTCTGCGATCGGTGATCGAAGCTCAAGGTGGCCAGGTCCGCATGCCGGATCTCAGTGCCGCGGCTATGACGTTCGAGGTTTGGCTGCCCGACCCACAATTTGTTGCCCAAGGAACTTCGCATGCTTGACAGCGTGATCGGGGTTGCAAGCTCAAGCGAGTTCTACAGCACCATTCAGACGGAGCCTGAAGGCGATGCACTATGGTGAACAGGGCGAACCGAGACGCAACTGTTGAAAGCGTTAGGGTCACAGTCGAACAAGACCAGAGGGCCTTATTCGGCTCCGCACCGAATGGAGCCCATTGAAGTCAATTGTGCAGGTAGCGAGACGAAATTAGTTCGCTTCCTAGCGAACTGAGCGGGCTTGGCTGTCATTCGGCCTGCAATATTGCCCCCCTAAGCCGGGGGATCGGCGTCCAAAATTGACCCCCTGTAGGTTGGTCTGT